>NZ_JBNDHT010000018.1:0-67478 GCF_056755115.1 Rhizobium sp. SVR5-2C
CCTCCTCCGTCCACCGCGCCATCGGCTCGCGGTCGAGGGATTTCAAGAGCTCATCGACGATCGGTTCGCGCCCGGCCTGCTCCAGCGGCCTGCAGCGCTGGCACGGCCGGAAGCCGGATTGCATGCAGGTCGCAATCGAATCGTAGAAGATCGTGTTTTCCCGCTTCGGCTTGCGCGCCGGGCAGGTCAGCCGGCAGAAGACGCCGGTCGTCTTGACGCAGGCATAGGCGAGCCCCTCATAATCGGAGCTCCGGGCAATCAGGGCGCCATAAAGCGCATCGTCATCGGGCAGGTCAAACAGCATGGCACCTTTCTAGCACCGCACCGGCACGCCGTCCGCCCGAAAACGGGCGCCGATTTTAATTCGACAATTTCATTGACCGGCCAGCCATGCCATAACGCCATCATGACCAAGATAGATCGTACTCCGACCAAAGCCGATTTTGCGCATGTCAGCGAATGGGTCTTCGACCTCGACAACACGCTTTATCCGCACCACGTCAACCTTTTCGCGCAGATCGACAAGAACATGACGGCCTATGTCTCGGCGCTCCTGCAAATGGAGCATGACGAGGCGCGCAAGCTGCAGAAGCGATATTACCTTGACCACGGGACGACGCTGCAGGGGCTGATGATCCATCACGGGATCGATCCCAACGACTTCCTCGAAAAGGCGCACGCGATCGACTATTCGAGCCTTACGGCGCAGCCTGAACTGGGCGCCGCGATCAAGGCCCTGCCAGGCCGGAAGTTCATCTTCACCAACGGCAGCGTCAAGCATGCCGAGATGGCGGCCGGTGCGCTCGGCATCCTCGAGCATTTCGACGACATCTTCGACATCGTCGCCGCAGAGTTCGTGCCGAAGCCGGCCCAGGAAACCTATGACAAGTTCAAGGCGCTGAAGCGCGTCGAGACCGGCAAAGCGGCGATGTTCGAGGACCTGCCGCGCAACCTCGTGGTTCCGAAGGCGCTCGGTATGAAGACTGTCCTTCTGGTGCCGAACAATCTTGAGGAAACCGTCGTCGAGTGGTGGGAGAAGACGAGCGGAGATGAGGATCACATCGATTTCGTCACCGATGATCTCGCAGCATTTCTCGACAAGATCGCCGGCTAGATTACCAAGATTTCATCCAGAAGACCGATGTTTAATTGGTCAAATTGATGCATCGGCTCTACTTTTCGAACGTGATCCCAGCGAGATTGCGAACCCGAAAGGAAATACGATGTCTCGGAACAAGCTGCTACTGGCCGCACTTTCCTCCGTCATGATCGTCGGTGCTGCAGCCGGCGCCAGTTTTGCGGCGCCCGGCGACAAGGCAAGCCAGCCGCCACGCCAGATGATGGGCGACGGAATGCGCGCCGAGGCAATGCGCGAAATTGCCTTCGTTCGCATGTTGAAACAGTTCGACACCAACAAGGACGGCCAGATTTCCAAGCAGGAAGGCCAGGACGGCATGGAGAAGGTCTTTGCCGCGATCGATACGAACAACGACGGGTCGCTGACGCCGGGCGAGATCCGCAAGTATCATCAAGCCCAGATGAAGGACGGCAAGGCGCCGGATGACCAGATGGGCGCCAACGCTCCGCAAATGGGTGACAACGGCGACCGACCGAAGGTTCAGAAGCGCGCTGACGGTGATCGCGGCCGCGGCGACGGCGATCGGGGCCGCGGCGATCGCCGCCTCGGGATGCGCGAGGGCGGCATGATGATGTTCGCCTCGATGATGCGCCGAGTGGACACGGACGAGAACGGCCAGATTTCCCAACAGGAAGCCGCGGCTGCCTTCGAAGTGTTCTTCACCCGTATGGACCGTAACAAGGACGGCGTCATCTCGATCGATGACATGCCCGATCGGCCATTCCTGTAAGTAATTACTTACGAATATGAGACCCGCCGCCGGCCGCGGCGGGCTTTCTATTCCTGGTGCTCGTAGAAATCCTCGATGATCTTCCAGGCGGCATCCGCGGTATCGGCGAAGCTGATCAGCTTCACGTCATCGGGTGCGATCGTTCCGAATTCCGCAAGCGCATCGAAGTTGATGACGCTCCGCCAGAACTTTTCACCGAAAAGGATCAACGGCATCTTCTCCATGCGTCCGGTCTGGATCAGTGTCAGGCATTCAAAGAATTCATCAAGGGTGCCGAACCCGCCCGGAAAGACCGCAATGGCCTTGGCGCGCACCATGAAATGCATCTTTCGAATCGCGAAGTAGTGGAAGTTGAAGCTGAGCTCCGGCGTGACATAGGCATTCGGCGCCTGCTCGTGCGGCAAAACGATGTTGAGACCGATCGAGGGCGCCCCTTCGTCGGCCGCGCCGCGGTTGCCAGCCTCCATGACGCCCGGACCACCGCCGGTGACGATCACATATTCATGAAAATCGAAGCCGGCCGAATATCTTGAGCAGAGCCGGGCAAATTTGCGCGCCTCGTCGTAATAGACGGAGGCCGCCTCAAGGTTTTCGCGCTGCACCTCGTTGCGCGCAGCCCATGCACTCTGGCCAGGTGCGGGAATACGCGCGCCGCCAAACATGACGACGGTGGACTTGATGTCCCGCTCCGTCAGGATCATCTCAACTTTCAGCAACTCCAGCTGGAGGCGGATCGGTCGCAGTTCCTCGCGGCAGAGAAAGTCATCATCGGCATAGGCGAGGCGATAGGACGGCGAGAGCGTTTGCGGTGTTTTCGGCACGGCGAGTGCGCGTTCCCTGTCGATCTCGCTCGACTTCAGCGGAGCCCAGACTCCATTCTTGCGCCTCAGCCTGCCGTTCTTTCCTCTTGTCATTCCAAATGCCCTTCGGTGTCTGCCAGCAACTTTGCCGGTATGTCTATCGCCTTGAATCCAGAAGCGATCTAATTCGAAAAATCATTCCATTTTAGCCGCTCATGCGATAGAGCAGATCGCGTCCAGCCGATCACATTTCCCGGAGACTTTGTCGTCTTCACGATAGAGTTCGAAGTTTAAGGATTTCCCATGAGCGCCACCGACCTTTCTTCCCTCGAAAAGACCATCGAAGCCGCCTTCGACAACCGCGACAGCGTGAACACGTCGACGAAGGGCGAAGTTCGCGATGCAGTCGAAACCGCGCTTCAGCTTCTCGATGGCGGCAAGGCACGCGTGGCCGAGCGCAGCACAGACGGCACGTGGACGGTCAACCAGTGGCTCAAGAAAGCCGTGTTGCTCTCCTTCCGCCTTAACGACATGGAAGTCGTCAAGGGCGGCTCGGGCAATTCCACTTGGTGGGACAAGGTTCCCTCCAAGTTCGAAGGATGGGGTGAGAACCAGTATCGTGACGCCGGTTTCCGCGCCGTACCGAACTGCGTCGTTCGCCGCTCGGCCTATATCGCCAAGAACGTCGTGCTGATGCCGTCCTTCGTCAATCTCGGAGCCTATGTCGGGGAAGGCACGATGGTCGATACCTGGGCGACCGTCGGCTCCTGCGCGCAGATCGGCAAGCATGTGCATCTTTCCGGCGGCGTCGGCATCGGCGGCGTACTGGAACCGATGCAGGCCGGTCCGACGATCATCGAGGACAACTGTTTCATCGGCGCCCGCTCGGAAGTCGTCGAAGGCTGCATCATCCGTGAGGGCTCGGTGCTTGGCATGGGCGTCTATATCGGAAAGTCGACCAAGATCGTCGATCGCGCCACCGGCGAAGTGATGTATGGCGAAGTGCCGCCCTACTCCGTCGTCGTCGCAGGCTCCATGCCGAGCGGCAACAAGACCATGGCGAACGGCGAGCCGGCGCCGCATCTCTACTGCGCCGTCATCGTCAAGCGCGTCGACGAGCAGACCCGCTCCAAGACCGGGATCAACGAGCTGCTGCGCGACTAAGCTCAAGTGACAGCCGGGCTCCGATCCGGTAAACAGACGGCGCTCTTTTCAGCGAGGCGGTTCGCCGCCTTGCCTTGTCTTTGCCATTCCCGCCGGATAATTCGACCGTCATGACCGCCACCGATCCCGTCGCCAATCTCCAGACCCTCATCCGCTGCCCTTCGGTGACACCCGCCGAAGGTGGCGCGCTTTCAGCGCTTGATGCCATGCTTTCACCGCTCGGCTTCAACGTGGACAAGGTCAAGGCAACGGAAGCCGGCACGACGGACGTCGAAAACCTCTATGCACGCCTGGGCGACGCTGGCCCGCATCTGATGTTTGCGGGGCACACCGACGTCGTGCCGGTCGGCGATGAAGCCTCCTGGGCGCACCCGCCCTTTGCCGCGGAGATCGCTGGCGGCGAACTCTTCGGCCGCGGCGCCGTCGACATGAAGGGCGGCATCGCCTGCTTCGTGGCGGCCGTGGCGCGGCACATTGAAAAGCATGGAAATCCGAAGGGCTCGATTTCCTTCCTGATAACCGGCGACGAAGAAGGCCCGTCGATCAACGGCACGATCAAGCTGCTGCAATGGGCGGCGGCACGTGGCGAACGCTGGGATGCCTGCCTCGTCGGCGAGCCGACCAATCCCGATGCGCTCGGCGACATGATCAAGATCGGCCGCCGTGGTTCGCTCTCCGGCAAAATCACCGTCCACGGCATTCAGGGCCATGCGGCCTACCCACATCTCGCAGACAACCCTGTGCGCGGCATGCTGCAGTTGACCAGCGCACTGATGGACCCTCCATTCGACAACGGAACGGAGAACTTTCAGCCATCCAACCTGGAAGTGACCACGGTCGATGTCGGCAATCCAGCCACCAACGTCATACCGGCGAAGACGACGGCAAGCTTTAACATCCGCTTCAACGACACCTGGACAGTAGAGACGCTGCGGGCGGAAATCCTGCGCCGTCTTGACGCCGCGGCGGCAGATGGTGCGCTGCGTCCGGGGCGCGAGGCCGTGAGATATGACCTCGTCTGGGCCGACCGGCCGAGCCATGTTTTCCTCACCCGCAACAATGCGCTGATCGCGTCGCTCTCCTCTGCCGTTGAAAGCGTTACCGGCAAGGCGCCGAAACTTTCGACCGCCGGCGGCACGTCGGACGCGCGGTTCATCAAGGACTATTGCCCCGTTGTCGAATTCGGGCTCGTCGGGCAGACCATGCACATGATCGACGAGCGCGTTGCCGTTTCTGATCTCGAAACGCTGACGCAGATCTACGAAACATTCATCGCGCGCTGGTTCGAGAATGCCGGGGCTTAGGGAAGTCCAATATTATCTGGCCGGCCTGTGGCTGCTGATCCGCATGGATAAGCGCGGCTTCCGGTTTCTCGACATGTCGGACCGCGGCATCAACCGATCCTTCTGGGCAATTGCCTGGTGCCTACCGCCGATGGGCATTTCGTGGCTCTGGTGGCGTCAGGCTTTCCTGCAGTCGATGCCGCCGGATATGGATGTCGGTCTACCCTTCTATTTCCGTCTGGGCTTGGTCGAGATGGCCAACTGGTTCGTGCCCCTGGTCCTTGCCGGGCTACTGCTGCTCGCCTTCCGCATGGGTGACCGCTTCGCGGCCGTGGTCGTCAGCGTAAACTGGCTCGGCGTGCCGCTTTCCTACATCAACGGCCTGCTGCTGGCACTGGTCTTCTTCATTCCCGGTACCGTGGGATTTGTGTCGCTCCTGCTGCTTTTCTTCATGATGGCGCAGGTCTTCATGCTGGCGCGGATTCTGCGGATGATCTTCCACGGTCACGGCTTGATGGTCGGTGCACTGACGCTCGCATTGCTGGTGCCGACGATGATGCTCGGCGAGTATCTCCAGCGCTTCCTCGGCATTTATCCGGCGTAGGTGCGCGATCTCGCACAGGCTGACTATGACAGATCGTCATCCTCGCCGTTCTCATTCGCCTGCTTGCGGCGATCGGTAATCACCGCCGGGTAATCGACCTGCATAAAATAGAGCCCGTCGGGCGGCGCCACCGGACCGCAAGCCTTGCGATCGCGCGCCTCGAGCGCGGCGCGCACATCCTCGGGCGTCCACTTGCCTTCTCCCGCCAGCTTCAGCGTTCCGGCAAATGAGCGGATCTGGTTGTGGAGGAAACTCTGCGCCGTTGCCCGGATCTCGATGAGTTCGCCGTTTCGCGTCACGTCCAGGCGGTCGAGCGTGCGTATCGGGCTGTTCGCCTGGCAGTGCGCGGATCGGAAGGTGGAGAAGTCGTGATTGCCGACCAGGATCTGTGCCGCCGCATGCATCACTTCGTGGTCCAGCGCCTTCGGCACCCACCAGGCTTTGCCCGCTTCGAGCGCCAGCGGCGCGCGCCTGCTGATGATGCGATAGAGATAATGCCGCCGCTCGGCGGAAAAGCGCGCATCGAAGAATTCACTGACTGCCTGAACATCAAGAATGGACACGCGCTCGCCGGCAAGCTTCAGATGCGCATTCAGCGCGTTCTGCAGCTTGAAGGCCGGCCATTCCTTCGACAGATCCGCGTGTATCACCTGACCCATGGCATGCACGCCGGAATCCGTACGCCCCGCACCGCGGACCGACACGGTCTCGCCGCTCAGCGAGAGGATCGCACCTTCGATCGCGCCCTGAACGGACGGGCCATTTTCCTGGCGCTGCCAGCCGACATAGGGCGCTCCGTCATACTCGACCGTCATCCGGTAGCGCGGCATCAGCCTAGCCTCGTGCCGCGCACAAGCGGGGTGCCGCGCAGGAAATCGGCTGCCGGCAGCGGCTTGCCGCCCGCCTTCTGCAGCTTGGTCAGCCGCACGGCTCCGGATGCGCAGGCAACGGCCAGATCGTCGCTCAACACCTCACCAGCAGCACCGTGCCCGCCTGCAAGCTCCGAACCCAGCACCTTTACTCGCTCTGGCCTTCCGCCAATCTCGACCTCGAACCAGGCGCCCGGAAATGGTGCCAGCCCACGGATATGATTATGCACGTCTTGCGCCGCCTTTGTGAAATCGATCCGCGTCTCGCCTTTATCGATCTTTGCGGCGTAGAGGACACCATCTTCCGGCTGCGGCGTCAGCGGCAGATCGCCCATTTCGAGCTTGCGCATCGCTTCGCCAATCACCTGGGCGCCGACCTGCATCAGCCTGTCGTGCAATTCGCCGGCCGTCATGTTCGGTCCGATGTCGACTTCGCGGGTGAGTGCGACGGGGCCGGTATCCAGCCCCTTGTCCATCTTCATCACCATCATGCCGGTCTTTTCGTCGCCCGCGATGATCGCTCTTTGGATCGGCGCCGCGCCCCGCCAGCGCGGCAGCAGGGAGGCGTGGCCATTGTAGCAGCCATGGCGTGTTCCGCTCAGAACCGCTTCCGGCAACAGCAGTCCGTAGGCGACGACCACCGCGACATCAGCATTGAGCGCACGAAAGTGCTCCCGCTCTTCCGGCGCCTTGAAATTCACGGGTGTGAAGACCGGCAGCCTGAGCAGTTCAGCAGCCTGATGGACCGGCGACTTCTGCAGGTCGAGACCACGCCGGCCGCCCGGTCGCGGCGGCTGGGTATAGACCGCAACAATCTCGTGTCCGGCGTCCACCAGCGTCCGCAATGTCGGGACCGAAAAGTCCGGCGTTCCCATAAAAATGATGCGAAGCGACATCTTTTCTCGCCAATCAAGTGTTCAGCCGTTTCAACAGCCAACGAGCCGGCTTGGCCGAAGTCTCGACCAGGCTGCTTTAGAGCACCTTCGACTTCGCCGCCTTTGTGAACTTCTTGATCACCATCTCCCGCTTCAAGCGCGAAATATGATCGATGAAGAGGACGCCGTTCAGATGGTCTATCTCGTGCTGCAGGCAAGTGGCGAGAAGGCCATCGGCCTCCGTCGCCTGTTCCTTGCCGTCACGATCGAGATATTTGACCGTCACCGCGGCGGGGCGCTCAACCTCGGCATAGTAATCCGGAATCGAGAGGCAGCCCTCTTCGTAAACCGATCGCTCGTCAGAAGACTTGATGATCTCCGGATTGATGAAGACCTGCGGCTGCTTTTCCTCGCCCTCGCGGGAAACGTCGATCACCAGCATGCGGCGCGGCACCCCGATCTGGATTGCGGCGAGGCCGATGCCGGGGGCGTCATACATCGTTTCCAGCATGTCGTCTGCAAGACGCTTGAGATCGGCATCAACTCGCTCGATCGGCTTGGAGACCTGTCGGAGAACGGGATCGGGAAGAATGATAAGTGGCTTGATGGTCATGGCGTTCCCATAGCCTATCTTTTCCGGCTAGGGAATTATTCTGAAATCCCGGAAGGCGCTTTTTTGCGCAGCCCTCCGGAATTTTGCCGTATTCGGTCAAGCGGCGCGGCGGGATGCCAGCGCCTGGCGCTCCTGAGAGCGGATATTGAAGCGCTGCAACAACGCCACGAGGTTGTCGACCTCAGCGCGCAGCCGCCGGGTTTCCGCCGACGTATGTTCAACCATGCCGGAATTCTGCTGGGTGATCGTATCCATGTTGCGGATCGCGATGCTGACTTCGTTGACCCCCGTTGCCTGATCACGCGCGGCCGCCGCGATATCTGACACGAGACGGTTGATGCCGTCGATGCGACTGATCATATCGCCGAGAGCCTCGCCCGTGCTGCTGACGATGCCGACGCCCTCATTCACCTGAATGGAGCTTTCGGAGATCAGGTTCTTGATCTCCTTGGCGGCATCGGCCGTGCGCTGCGCAAGCTGACGCACCTCCTGTGCGACGACCGCAAAGCCTTTGCCCGCCTCGCCCGCACGCGCAGCCTCGACACCGGCATTAAGCGCCAGAAGGTTTGTCTGGAAGGCAATTTCATCGATGACACCGATGATCTTAGCAATCTCGGTGGACGACTTTTCGATGCCCGCCATGGCTGAGACTGCACTTGTCACGAGTTCGCCGGAGCTCTTCGCTTTCTGCTGCGTCTCGCGCACCGCGCCGGACGCCTTTTCGGCATTTGCCGCCGTCTGGGCAACGCTAACGGAGAGCTGCTGGAGGGCGGCGGAGCTTTCCTCGACACCGGCGGCCTGCTGCGCCGTACGCAGTGCCAGATCGTCCGTTGCCTTCGAGATTACATCCGCGCCGCTCTTGATCTCGCCCGAACTGCTGCGTACCGAGGCGAACGAGACACGAAGGGCCGCAACCGCCCGGTTATAATCCTCCGCCATCTGGCCGAATTGACCCGGAAGGTCCGCTGGCAGCGTCGCTTCGAGATCGCCATTCGAGAGAGCTTCCAGTCCCCGGCGCAGGTGCGCAAGCGCAATTGACTTGTCCTCTTCCGCCTTGGCACGCTCTTCTTCCAGCGCCCGGCGCTTCTCATCCAGCGTCTCGAGATAGACGGAGATGGAATAGTCCATGTCCAGCATGCCGGCCTTGATCACCGCGGTGAGCTTTTCGGCAAGCACCTTGCCCTGCTGGCGGCCGAAGCGTGACGGCCACTGCTTTTCCATGATGCCTTTGACGAGTTCCGACATGACGATCGCGTAGCCGCCGATATACCAGCGCGGCTCCAGGCCAATCCGGGCATGCGTTTTGCCGACTGCCTTGACGCCGTTCACGTAGCTATCGTCGAAATTGCCGCCGGCGAGGTTTGCCCAGTGATCCTCCTGGCGCTTCTTGGCATGGTTGACATGGGTCTTATCGGAAAAGAAGCTGGCAACGGCAGGCGTCCTTGCGATCTTTCCGTAGAATTTTTCCAGAGCGCCGCCAACCAGCTCGCCGATAACCGGCCGCAACTCGCGCATCATCTTACGTGCCTCGCCGTCGAGGCCGATAAAATCGAGACGCTGCTTGAGTGCGTTTTCGGATTGCTGACTGGTCATGATGTATCTCTGTCTGGCGCTTGGGCGCGATAAAGGTTTGTCTCGAAAGGACAATTCGAAAATAGAGTTGAGCATTAGTTAACCCAGACGATTATTTCAAAGAGCTTCAAGTCGCAGACCCAGCGATATTTTGCATCGCAATCTGCGCTGTGGATCTGTTCACGTTTTGATCTAGCCATTGCTGCCGAGTTTGTTATTGTGCCGGCATGACCAATGTTACCGACTCGCTGACAATTTCGCTCGCTGGGCTCAGCCCAGCCATGCTTGCCCTCGCAGGTGGCACCATCGCCGCCATCGTTTTAGCGCTGATTTTCCTGCTTTTTAGAAGCAGCAGCCTCCGCCGCGAACAAAATGAGGAGGCGGCGATGAGGGCCGCCGAGGCGGACGCCCGCATGGGCGAACTTCTGAAAATCCAGGCCGAGATGCAGGGACGTATCTCAACCATGGCCGAGGTCTTCGGGACACGCCAGGCCGAGCTCAATCAGGCTATCAATCAGCGCCTCGACGGCATGTCTCAGCGTGTGAGCACGACGATCAGCGAGCAGACGAAGTCGACGCACGAGAACCTCCAGCGCCTGCAGGAGCGGCTGGCAGTCATCGATGCGGCTCAGAATAATATCCAGACCCTGGCGAAGGATGTCGTCGGACTTCAGGCCATCCTCTCCAACAAGCAAACGCGCGGCGCTTTCGGACAGTCGCGCATGGAGACCATCGTCGCCGATGGGCTACCGATGGGCGCCTATGGTTTCCAGCAGACGCTCTCCAACGGCTCCCGCCCCGACTGCACCGTGCGCATGCCGAACGGCGCACCGCCGCTGGTCATCGACGCCAAGTTTCCCCTCGAGGCCTGGAATGCCATTCGCGACGCGGGCAATCCGGAGGCAACCAAGCTTGCCTCGCAGCAGTTTCGCCGCGACATGGAAATTCATATCCGCGATATCTCGGAAAAATATCTTATCCAGGGGGAAACGCAGGACACTGCCTTTCTCTTTGTTCCTTCGGAATCGATCTTCGCTGAAATCCATGAGAACTTCGAACCGGTCGTGCAGAAGGCGCATCGTTCCCGCATCGTCATCGTCTCTCCCTCGCTGTTGATGTTGTCGATCCAGGTTATCCAGGCTGTCCTGAAGGATCAGCGCATGCGCGCGCAGGCGCACGTCATTCAGGGCGAAGTCGCCACCCTCATGGATGATCTCGGACGGCTCGACGAGCGTGTTCGCAAGCTGCAGACCCATTTTTCGCAGGCGCAGCGGGATGTTGATCAGATCATCACATCGACCGACAAGCTCACGAAACGTGGCGCCAAGATCGAGGCGCTGGAATTCGAGGGAGCGGAAGCGCTCAAGGAGGAGCGTGAAAGTGCGCCTGCGGCGAAGTCGGTCGAAAGCCGCACCGGTCTCTTGAAGCTTAGAGTGGTTGACGAAGAGTGAGGCCATCGGGCACTGTCGCCTCCAAATAAAGGCTTGGACGGAACACCCTCATGATCACAGTTTTCGGCTCCATCAACATGGACCTTATCGCCACGA
Source organism: Rhizobium sp. SVR5-2C (assembly GCF_056755115.1). Lineage (NCBI taxonomy): Bacteria > Pseudomonadati > Pseudomonadota > Alphaproteobacteria > Hyphomicrobiales > Rhizobiaceae > Rhizobium > Rhizobium sp. SVR5-2C. Next base: position 11,196 of record NZ_JBNDHT010000018.1, read on the forward strand.
CTGACCGGCTGCCCAAGCCCGGTGAAACGGTGGCGGGCAGCGGGTTCGCGACGGCGGCCGGCGGCAAGGGAGCCAATCAGGCACTGGCCGCACAACGCGCCGGACGGGTCGTGCATATGGTCGGCGCGGTCGGCAAGGACGAGTTCGCCGCTCCGGCGCTGGCGCTTCTTGATCAGGCCGGGACGCAGCTTGCGGGCGTCAAGCATGTCGACGGGCCGACCGGCACCGCACTGATCCTCGTAGGCGGAGACGGCGAGAACATGATCGCCGTTGTCCCGGGTGCAAACGGCACCCTTACCGCCTCGGACGCCGATCGCGCGCTTGGCGCGATGCGCGACGGCGATATTCTTGTCTTGCAGCTGGAAGTGCCAGGTTCGGCCGTCGAGCGCGCGCTTGCCGCCGCGCGCGGGAAAGGCGTAACCACCATCCTCAACCTCGCTCCCCTCACTGCCGATGCCCCGCGTCTCGGACGTCTTGCCGATATCGTCATTGCCAACGAAACGGAGTTCGAGCGCCTGGCCGGCCAAGACGGCATGAACACGGCCGACCGTGAGGCGGCACTGAAGCGCCTGCATGGAGAGACCGGCCAGACCTTGATCGTAACGCTCGGCGCCGAGGGCGTCATCGCCATCCGGGACGGAAAAATCCTGCGGGCACAGGGGCTCAAGATCGAACCCGTGGACACGGTCGGCGCCGGCGATACCTTCTGCGGCTATTTCGCCGCAAGCCTCGATGAGGGCGTGGATTTTCACAAAGCACTGCGCCAGGCAGCGGTCGCCGGATCGCTTGCATGCCTCAAGGCTGGAGCGCAGCCGTCCATTCCACTGTCTGCCGAAGTCGCAAACAAGATATAGCCTTGTCTGTTTCAACCCCCACTCGCAGAAAGCGAGTCTAGTCAAGGCATTAGCAGCCTGAATCCATAGAGTTTCATTCAAATTTAAGAGGTTTCCGGCCATCATTCTGTCGATCGCCGGGCCTCTTCTAGCAGCCCGGCAACTCAGGGCTGCTCCATGACGGCGCGGCATATCCATGCCTGTGCCGGAGAATGCGCCTCCGGTGCGTCGCTCCCGCCGAGGCACCATGTTCATCTTTCGCATGAAGTCGCTAGCCGCAAAGCTCATCCTGATCACTGGCGCGGCCATCGCGCTCGTCTTGTTGGTCTCCAATCTCTATCTGATCGATCAAACGCGCGACCGCGTCCAGACTCTGACGATGGATCAGGCCGATCTCGAAGCCAAATCGATTGCCAACGAGATCGCCGGCGCTGTTGGCGAACTCGGCAGTGCAGCCCGCTCGATGTCGGGCGTCCTCGGTCGCGGTCTCGACGGCAAGGACTTTGATCGCAAGGGCATGATCAATGTTCTCAAGGCCAATCTCGAGCAGAACGCTTTCGCCTTCGGCAGCTGGTTCTGCGAGCAACTCGGCGCTTTGGACGGCAAGACGACGGAGATCGCCAACAACCTCGACGAGGGCACGAACAAGAATGGCGCCTTTTCGCCCTACTGGTCGAAGACGAAGGACGGCGCCATCCAATTTTCGACCTTTGACAACGATTATACAGCCGAGTGGTGGAAGCTTGCGGCTGAGAGCGGCAAGGGCGCCATCACGGCGCCGTATCTTGCAGAGGGCACGGACGTCCCGACGCTGCTGACCTCAATCGCCTATCCAGTCATATCCGGCGGAAAGATGGTCGGCGTCGAAGGTGTCGATATCTCGCTGAAATCGCTGACCGACAAATTGCAAGCCCTGCATCCCTTCGGTTCAGGCCGCGTCAACCTTCTCGCCCAGAACGGTAACTGGATCGTTGCGCCGCAGCCCGATCTCATGTCCAAGCCTTACGGCGAAGGCGATGGCGCGACCGAGGTGAAGGCAGCCCTTTCCTCGAACACGGCCGGTGTCGTCAGAAACCTGACTTTCAATGGCAACGAACCTTTCGATCGGGTCGTCTATCCGTTTGCAGTCCCCGGCCTCAATGCGACTTGGGTGGTGCTTGTCGACGTGCCGCATAGCGCCATCAATGCACAAGTCCAAGCCCAGACTTACATCATGATCGCGGCCGGCATCGTTGTCCTCGGCGCAGTCCTGCTGGCGCTCTATTTCGCCGTGCGCGGTCTTGTTCAGAACCCGCTCGGCGGCCTCGTCGCCAGTGTTCGCGCGCTCAGCAACGGCAAGTACGAGGAACCGGTGGCCGGTCAGGATCGTGCCGACGAGATCGGTTCGGTTGCCAAGGCCCTCGAAGGGTTCCGCTTTGCACTTGCCGATACGCAGCGCCTGGAAGCAGAAGCGAACGATCAGCGCCATGCCGCCGAAAGCGAGCGCAGCCGCTCGGAAGCCGAACGCCAGGATGCCGTCGCTCTCCAGCGGCAGATCGTGTCTGTCGTAGGCGCCGGTCTTTCCGAACTGTCGCAAGGCAACCTCGGCCACCGCATCACGGTGGAGTTCCCGGGTGAATACGCCAAGCTAAAGGAAGATTTCAACGCGGCTCTCGCAAGCCTCGAGGAAACCGTCAACACGATGAACCTCAGCGTCGTAAACATCGGCTCGGGCACGAGCGAAATCAGCAACAGCGCCTCGGACCTTGCCAAGCGTACGGAACAGCAGGCGGCAAGTCTGGAAGAGACCGCCGCCGCCCTCAACGAGCTGACGGCGCAGGTCAATTCCAGTGCGGAGAATGCACGCACGGCCGCGGATAATGTCAATCTCGCCTGCGAAGACGCGGAAAAGTCCGGCGAAGTCGTACAAAAGGCAATTGCTTCCATGCAGGGCATCGAGCAATCGTCGACGGAGGTCTCGCGGATCATCGGCGTTATCGACGAGATTGCCTTCCAGACGAACCTCCTGGCGCTGAATGCCGGGGTCGAAGCCGCCCGTGCCGGCGAGGCAGGCAAGGGCTTCGCAGTGGTCGCACAGGAAGTCAGAGAGCTGGCGCAGCGGTCCGCCAATGCCGCCAAGGAGATCAAGACGCTGATCAACACCTCGGCCGTCCAGGTGAAGGAGGGCGTCGAATTGGTCGGCCGCGCCGGCGGCACGCTGCACAAGATTTCCGAGCAGGTCATGAACATCAACGGGCTCATCCGGCAGATTTCAGCCTCCGCCAGCGAACAGGCGATCGGCCTCAAGGAAATCAACCAGGCCATGAACCAGATGGACCAGGTCACCCAGCAGAATGCGGCGATGGTGGAAGAGGCGACGGCCGCCAGTGTTGCGCTCAACGACGAAGCGCAGACGCTCAACGCTCTCGTCCTCCGCTTCCGCGTGTCGGGTCAGAGCAATGCGAGCACGCTACGCTCGACGGCACAGAAGATGCGCTCCGCTGCAGCGCCGGCCCCTGCCTACCGTTCCGCGGCTCCAGCACCGCGCCGGCCTCTTCCGCAGTCACACGGCTCGGCAGCCATTGCGCAGGACGATTGGGAAGAATTCTGAGCGATCAGCTTCCGCAAACGAAGAGAGGCGCCTGAGCTCAGGCGCCTCTCTTCGTTTAGGCCATCAACTGCCGCTCAGGCGGCGTTCGATGCCTGCTCTTCGTTGAGGAAGGCATAGATCGCCGACGCGGAATCGGTGGCGCGCAATTTCGCGACGAGGTCCTGATCGCGAAGCACGCGTGCGATGCGCGAGAGCGCCTTCAGGTGATCCGCCCCTGCCCCTTCCGGAGCAAGGAGAAGAAACACCAGATCGACCGGCTGATCATCCAGGGCTTCGAAATCGACCGGACTTTCCAGCCGCGCAAAGACGCCTACGATCGAGCGCACGCTCGGAAGCTTGCCATGCGGAATGGCGATGCCGTTACCGACACCCGTCGAGCCGAGGCGCTCGCGCTGCAGAACGATGTCGAAAATTTCCCGCTCGGAAAGCCCGGTAACCTTGGAGGCCTTTGCGGCCAGCTCCTGAAGCAACTGTTTCTTGGAATTTACCCTTAGGGCGGGAATGATCGCATCCTGGTGCAGCAGATCTGCCAATGCCATTTCTTTTTCCTTTTGTCGCCGAAACCGGATGATTGGGAAACGGCGCCGCCGCCGCTACCCATCACCCGGATGTCAGCTCTTGATATTGGCTGCGTCGATCCAGCCAATATTACCGTCATGCCTGCGGTAAACGATGTTCAAATGTTCCTTGCCCGGGCTGCGGAACAGAAGCAGCGGTTCGTCTGTCATATCGAGCGCCATGACGGCGGTCGCAACAGACATGGTCTTCAACTGCTTCGTGCTCTCGGCAACAATTGCCGGGGCAAAATCGTCGGGAACCTCTTCTTCATGGTCCGGGACAGCGTCCATCACCGTATAGGCGACTTCGGCTGACCCGTTAAGATGGTTTCCGGCATGGTGATCCTTGAGCTTGCGCTTGTAGCGGCGCAGACGCTTCTCGATGCGCTCCGAAGCGGCCTCGAATGCCAGCTGCGGATCCATTGCCTCTCCTGCTGCATGCAAAACCACCCCGCTATCGAGATGAAGCTTGCAATCGGCGGAAAAGCGCGCACTCGATTTCTCGACAATCACCTGCCCAGAATATCCTCCGTCGAAGTACTTCGTGATGGCCGTGTCCATTTGGTCCTCGATCCTCTGACGAAACGAGTCACCAATTTCCATATGTTTACCGGATACACGCACACTCATGGAGTTTCCCTTCTTATAAGTGGTTGCGGCACCAGTTTACGCCAAGGCTACAGCTCATCCAAGCACTTCGCGCAAACTCAAGCAAGATCGGCTTAAGTTGCGTGCTTCAAGCGCCCTGAGGATGATGGGGATAAGTCTGAACGCTTCACAGCGCCAATTGCGGCGGCCTTCTAGCGGCACGTTAACAAAAAGTCAACGGCCGGGCGTGTCACATATTTGGATGCACTGATAGGGTTGATCTGGCATGGCTTTCTAAAAGCCGGAAACCTTCGCCAAAGCTCGCTTCTCACGCCGCCGTTGAACGGAAGAGGGTATGTTCATCGCTTCCCGGTATTTTGCAACCGTACGGCGAGCGAGATCGATGCCCTCCTTCTTCAGTATGTCGACAATGTCATCGTCGGAGAGGACAGCATCCGAACCCTCCTGCATGATCAGGGCGCGGATCCTATGGCGAACCGCCTCGGCCGAATGACTTTCACCGCCTTCCACCGCACTGATCGATACCGTGAAGAAATATTTGAGTTCGAAAAGGCCACGCGGCGTCAGAATGTATTTGTTCGAGGTGACGCGGCTGACCGTCGACTCATGCATTTTGATTGCATCGGCAACGGTCTTTAGATTCAGGGGCCGCAGATGGTCGACGCCATGCATCAGAAAGGCATCCTGTTGACGAACGATCTCGCTGGCCACCTTCACGATCGTCTTTGCGCGCTGATCGAGGCTGCGCGTGAGCCAATTGGCGTTCTGAAGGCATTCCGACAAGAATGCGTATTCGCTGGAGTTCTTGCTCACATTGGCGAAATAGGACTGGTTGACCAGCACGCGAGGGAGTGTATCCGGGTTCAACTCCACCAGCCAGCCGCCATCCGAAGACGCCCGCACGACCACATCCGGCATGATCGCTTCGGAAATGCCCGTCTGGAAGCTGCTACCAGGCTTCGGATTCAGCTGGCGGATCTCCGCGAGCATGTCGAGCAGGTCTTCCTCGTCAACGCCGCAAAGCCGCTTGAGCGTCGCAAAATCGCGCCGTGCCAGCAGTTCGAGGTTGGAGATGAGCGCCTGCATGGCGGGATCGAAGCGATCTTTCTGCTTCAGTTGGATCGACAGGCACTCGGCCAGGTTGCGAGCGAAAACGCCGGGCGGATCGAGCGTCTGTAACGCGGCAAGAACATGTTCGGCCGTCGTGAGATCGGCGTTCAACCTGCCGCCGATCTCAGCAACGTCGCCCTGCAGATAACCAGCCTCATCGAGCTGGTCGATCATCTGCTGCGCGATCAACCGGTCAGCCATATCCGGCAGAATGAATGGAACCTGTTGCGCGAGGTGATCCTTGAGCGAAACCTGCCCTGCAACAAAATCGTCGAGATCGTAATTCTCGCCGTCGCCGCTTCCCGGCATCGACTTCCACTGACTGATCAGCTCCGGTGCATCAACCCGCGCCGGCGCTCCATCGTCCTGAAAGACGTTCGCATAATTGGCGTCCAGCTCTTCTTTCAGCCGGCTGCCGTTACCCTCGGTACCGTTGTCGTACCAGTCTCCGGAAAGCGCATCGGCGCGGTCGTCATCCGGCTGGCGTCCGTGCGCCTCATCCTGCGGGTCGTAATCACTGCCGGTTTCCGCATCATCTGACGGAAATTCGAGCAACGGGTTTTTCTCGACTTCCTGGGCAATGAACTGGACCAGTTCGACATGCGTCATCTGCAGCAACTGGATGGATTGCATCAGTTGCGGCGTCATGACCAACGACTGGTTCTGTCGCAGGAAAAGATTGGCTGACAAAGCCATAGCCGACGCGAAACTCCCGTTCATTTTCCCGGGAAACCACGCCTGAACAATCGTCCGGGCCGCGGAAACCAACTTGGCCCAAAAATTGCTTTTTTATCCTATTTGGTCAAGCGCCAGTATGACAGGAAGGCGAATTTCGATCGCCTTAGATCCTGTCAGAGGCTGAATTTATCGCCCAGGTAGAGCCGGCGCACTTCAGGATTGTTGACGATGTCGTTCGCCCGGCCGTGCGTCAGCACTTCGCCAGCATGGATGATGTAGGCGCGATCAATGAGACCGAGGGTCTCGCGCACATTGTGGTCGGTAATCAAAACGCCGATGCCACGCGCCGTCAGATGATGTACGAGGTTCTGGATGTCAGCGACCGAGATAGGGTCAACGCCCGCAAAAGGCTCGTCCAGCAACATGAAAGTCGGATCGGTTGCAAGCGCGCGAGCGATTTCCAGACGGCGCCGCTCGCCACCCGATAGCGAAACCGCCGCCGCCTTTCGCAGCTTGGAGATATGGAACTCTTCCAGGAGTTCATCCAGCTTCTTCTCGCGCTCTGCCTTGTTCTTCTCGTGGACTTCGAGCACGGCCCGGATATTCTCCTCGACCGTCAAGCCACGAAAGATCGAAGCCTCCTGCGGCAGATAGCCGACCCCGAGGCGCGACCGGCGATACATCGGCATCGTCGTCACGTCATTGCCGTCGATTTCGATGGTGCCCTCGTCCACCGGAACCAGACCTGTGATCATGTAAAAACAGGTCGTCTTACCGGCTCCGTTAGGCCCTAGGAGGCCAACGGCTTCGCCGCGCCGTACGACCAGCGACACGCCATTGACAACGCGCCGCGTACCATAGGTCTTCGTGAGGCCGCGCGCGATCAGCGTCCCCTGGTAGCGACTCTTGTCCCCGCCGGCACCGGGATCCGCTGCGGATTGCGGCCCGGACTTGCCGAACGCGGTTAAAAACGAAAATAATTTCACGTCGGGAGGCCGGTTTCAGTTCTTTTTCTGGGATTGCGGATCGAGCTGAATCTGGACGCGCCCCCCGCAGCTATCCAGTTGCGCGTGTCCGGTCTGCATCTCAACGGTGAGCTGGCAGCCTGTGAAGACGTTCGGCCCATCGGTCAGCACGACCTTGTCGCCCTTCAGGATGAAGAGCTGCTTGGCCATGTCAAAGGAGCCGTCGTCGGCTGTTGCTGTTTGGGTGCCTGAGCTCAGGAAAACCTTGTCGGTAACGATGATGTGGTCAATATCGGCATTGCCGGATGAAATGGAAGCGGCAGCTGCATCGGGCTTTGAACCGTCTGCCGGCGCCTTTGAGCCATCTGGCTGTGCCTTGTAGAAGACAGTCATATGGCCGGCCTCCAGGGTTGTTGTTCCCTGCACGACCTTTACCTTGCCGGTAAAATCGGCCTTGTGCTCCTGATCGTGAATCTCCAGCTTATCGCTTTCGATCTGGATCGGTTTGTTGCTGTCGAGCTTTAAGCCATTCATCTGGCTCGTTGTGGCTTGTGCGAAAGCTGCCCCCGCAGTCACCAGAAGCGCCAAGGCGCAGCCGCTGAGCGCTAAGCCAGACTTGCGAATTGAAGAGTGACTATCTTTTGTCATGAGTGACCCGGCTGTTAGGTGCCCTGTTTGCGAATGACGGTTGGATCGACATTCATGCGCACGTTCCCCTCGAATGTGATCACGCGCCCCTTATCCGTCATCTGAAGCGAATCCGCAACAACCGATGCACCGTCTTTTTGAATGTGGATCGGGGTATCCGTCGTCATCTTGCCGCCCTTGATATCGAGCTTGGCAGACTGGAAATTCGCCGTCAGACCGTTACTGAGCAGAATGGTGAAGGGGTCGTTCATCACAAGATTGTCGGTGGCGCGGTCGTAGTCGGCTGTGGAGGCCTCGACGCGGGCAATCAGATCGTCGTGGACCGGCACTGCCGCCTTGATCGTTTCGAGCGTGATGAGATTGGGATTCTTGATGTCCTGCAGCGCGCGCTCGGCGAGCATCGAATAGTTGATGCCATCGGAATTGCGTCCGGCGATTGCCGGTTTTTCCATGACGACCTTCCCGTTTTCGATCTTGGCGCCTTCGATTTTCAGGTTTTCCGGCAGATAAGCGCGGACCATCGAGACCGCAATGAAGGCCAGCGAAACCATGACGGCAGCGACAGGCAACAAGATCTTCAGGCGCCGGACGCGCGCGGAATGGAAAAGCGCAGCCGTATAGGCGCTCCGTTCAGGCCTGGCAAAGGCAGGCGTCCCGCTGCTGTTTAACGTGTTGAGCATTACGTGTCCGTGTCGGTGATCGGGGCCTGTATATAGGGAGTGCTTCACCCGATCACAGATCGTTTCGCATTATTACACTGGCTTGCCAATATGGATTTTTTTTTGCAACAAGCAAATAAGGCAAGAAAACGAGGCACACCGGCATTTCCGAAGGTGGAGCGCCGCCTTATCTGATGCCGTGTTGCATGTGGCCGCCCCCGCGGCTCTGGAGGACTTTATGGACAGTTCGACGATCGCGGATCGCCGCAGGATTCGCCGCAAACTCAGTTTCTGGCGCATCGCCGCGGTGGTGCTTTTTGTCGCGCTCGGCTTCGCGCTCTACGAATTTATCGCGGGCGACATCGAGACAGGACGGCCGCACATCGCCCATGTCACGATTTCCGGCCTTATCACCGACAACGACGAACTCCTTGAGCGGCTCAAGAAGATCGAGGAGAGCGATCGCGTCAAAGGCGTTATCGTTTCCATTTCCTCCCCGGGGGGTACGACCTACGGCGGCGAAAAGATATTCAAGGCGATCCGGGCAATCGCAGCGAAGAAGCCGGTCGTCTCCGACGTCCGAACGCTGGCGGCTTCCGCTGGCTACATGATCGCGACCGCCGGCGATACGATCATTGCCGGAGAAAGCTCGCTCACCGGCTCGATCGGCGTGATTTTTCAGTACCCTCAGGTCCAGCCTTTGCTTGATAAGCTGGGGGTCTCGCTACAGGAGATTAAATCGTCGCCGCTGAAGGCGGAGCCGTCACCTTTCCATCCGGCCAGCGAAGAGGCCAAGGCCATGATCCAAAACATGGTCATGGATAGCTATGGCTGGTTTGTCGATCTCGTCGCCGATCGCCGCAAACTCCCACGCGATGAAGCGCTGAAGCTGGCGGACGGCACGATTTTTACCGGCCGTCAGGCGGTAAAGCTAAAGCTCATTGACCAGATCGGCGGCGATGCCGAGATCCGCACTTATCTTGCCGGGCGAAACGTCAGTAAGGATCTGCCGATCGTCGATTGGAACAGGAAGAGCAGCACACCTTTTCTGCTCGCCGACGCTGTTTCCAGGCTCGCAGTGTTGTTCGGGTATGGCGATCTCGTGAAGGGTCAGGACATCGCCGCAATTCTGCCCCAAAAGTTGCTCCTTGACGGGCTCGTTTCAGTTTGGCAGTTTGGCCGGGATTAATAAGAAATCAATAATTTAAGGGGGAGACCGTGATCAAGTCGGAACTGGTGCAGATTGTTGCAGCGCGCAACCCGCATCTTTATCACCGGGATGTCGAGAACATCGTCAACGCGGTTCTCGACGAGATCACCGATGCGCTCGCAGCGGGCAACCGCGTGGAGCTGCGCGGCTTCGGCGCATTTTCCGTCAAGAATCGTCCTTCGCGCTCCGGCCGCAATCCGCGTACGGGCGACACCGTCTTCGTCGAAGAGAAGTGGGTGCCCTTCTTCAAAACCGGCAAGGAGTTGCGCGAGCGGCTGAATCCCGGCCAGGCGGATCAGGAAGACTGAGGCTGATCCGGGTTGCGACGAAACCGCGCTTGAACTTCGCGCACACCTTTCTATTCTGGTGAGCGATCATGCGCCGCGTCGAGCTGGCGCGACCAAGCGCGGAGGCCGGGATGGCGAAGAAGATCATCAACCTTTTGATTTTGCTGCCACTGGGCATCATTCTCATCGTCTTCTGCGTTGCCAACCGGCAGAGTGTGACGCTGGCTTTCAACCCCTTCCAGCCGCAAGACCAGCTTCTCGCCGTCTCGGCGCCGTTGTTCATTTTCCTCTTCATCGCCTTGATCATCGGCATGCTGATCGGCTCTGCCGTCACGTGGTTTACTCAGGGCAAACACCGCAAGCGCGCGAAAATCGAGGCGAAGGAAGCCATTCGCTGGCAGAGCGAGGCCGATCGTCATAAGACGCGCGCCGAAGAGATGACCGGCCAGTTGCCTTCCCGCTGACCGGCCGCCCTCAGGCAGGAATAAAGCTCAGCTCTTCGTAGTCGCCTTCAGCTGACGTGCCGTTTCCAGTCACGACGAAACCGTGACGGGCATAGAACGCCTTGGCGTTCCGGTTGTTGGTCAGGCATTTCAATCGGTATTTTCGGCGCGGCCACTCGGGCAGGGCTTTCAGAAGCGCGGTTCCAACGCCCCTGCCCTGCCATTCCTTCCGGATGTAGAGCATGTGGATAAAATCGTCCTCAGCCCAGAGTGTCATGAACCCGGCGATCTCGCCATCCCGCGCTTCGGCAACCCAGACCATTTCGCCCTGCGAATGCGCGAGGAAATCCTCGCGGCGAAAACTGCCGGGATCGACCCAGGTGAACGTCTGCCTGCGCACACTGAGGTAAATGTCGCCGAGCAGTTCGCTGTCCGACACACGGGAATGTCTGACCGTGCACTCCAGGGGAGGCGAGTGATAGGACGTCATGGGCCGCACCTTCGACGGCCGCTATTGCGCGGCCTTTTCGCTCACGACTGAATTGAAATTTGCAAAGAACTGCTGCGCAAGCTTGTGCGACGTCGTATCCACCAGCCGGGCGCCGAGTTGGGCCAGCTTGCCGCCTATCTGCGCTTTGACCGCATATTGCAGCACAGTCTCCGCCCCATCCTCGTTCAAGGCAACATCGGCTCCGCCCTTGGCAAAGCCTGCGACCCCGCCCTTGCCCTCGCCGGAGATCGTGTAGCTTTCCGGCGCTTTGACGTTGGTGAGCGTCACCTCACCGTTAAAGGTGGCCGACACCGGCCCTATCTTGACCTTGACGATTGCGGCAAGCTCCGTCGGCGACTTCATTTCAAGGCTTTGACAGCCAGGAATGCATCGCTTCAACACATCCGGATCGTTCAAGGCCGCCCACACTACGCCACGAGGGGCATTGATGCGTTCTTCGCCAGTCATGTCCATGCGCAGGTCCTCCCGTTTTCCATTCTCAAACTTATCACAGCGGGAAAGCACTTTGCCAAGGTGACAGGGGATGCTATTTGCACGGGCTCTATCAAAATTTGAGACGCGGAAAACACGTTGAGACAGAAAGAGCGCCGGCCGGGCCACAAGCCGCCCGCTGGTTCCCCCGGCCATCACCGCCGTGACGAGCGTCCAAGCCGCCCGGCAAAAGCGGAGGCCAAGCCCGCGACTGCGCGGGAGACCATGCGCGAGGCGACCGTGCCCGGAGCGAACGAGCGGCCTCTGAAGAGCCGCACCGGCGACCGCCCCCTGGAGCGCGTTCCGGTCATTCTGGAATCCTCCGGAGCGGGCGACTTCCACCTCATCGACAGCGGCAACAGCCTGAAGCTCGAGCAATACGGCCCCTATCGCATCGTCCGCCCGGAAGGCCAGGCGCTCTGGCAGCCGTCGCTGGCACCCCATGTCTGGGAAAAGGTCGATGCGGTTTTTACCGGCGATACCGATGAGGAGGGAACCGGCCGCTGGCGCTTTCCGAAGGAGGCGCTTGGCGAAACCTGGCCGCTGCATCTTCTGGGCGTCGATTTCTATGGACGTTTTACCTCCTTCCGCCATGTCGGCGTGTTTCCGGAACAGATCGTCCATTGGAGCTGGATGAAGCAACAGGTGGAAGCAGCGGGCCGGCCGCTGAAAGTCTTGAACCTTTTCGGCTATACCGGTGTCGCGTCGCTGGTCGCGGCGGCGGCCGGCGCAGAAGTCACCCATGTCGACGCCTCCAAGAAGGCGATCGGCTGGGCGCGCGAAAATCAGGCGCTCGGCCGGATGGAAAAACTGCCGATCCGCTGGATCTGCGAAGATGCGATGAAATTCATTCTGCGCGAGGAGCGCCGCGGCAACACCTACGACATCATCCTTACCGATCCGCCGAAATTCGGCCGTGGTCCGAACGGCGAAGTCTGGCACCTCTTCGAACACCTGCCGCTGATGCTCGACATCTGCCGCGAAATCCTGTCGCCACAGGCGCTCGGCCTGGTGTTGACGGCCTATTCGATCCGCGCCAGCTTCTATTCGATCCATGAGCTGATGCGCGAGACGATGCGCGGTACCGGCGGCGTGGTTGAATCTGGCGAGCTTGTGATCCGCGAGGCGGGCCTTGACGGCAAGACACAAGGCCGCGCGCTATCGACCTCTCTCTTCTCCCGCTGGGTGCCGAAATGAGTCATGAACATCGGGGCCACGGCCCGCACAAGGTCGGGCATGTGAAGGAGGTCACCTCGCTTGCCAATCCGATCGTCAAGGACATCAAAGCGCTGAGCAACAAGAAGTCGCGCGAGGAGAGCGGCACCTTCATGGCCGAGGGCCTGAAGCTTGTGATCGATGCCATCGAACTCGGCTGGGCGATCCGCACGCTGGTCTATGCCAAGGCTGTCAAGGGCAAGCCGCTTGTCGAACAGATGGCGGCCAAGACCGTCGCTTCGGGCGGCCTCGTGCTCGAAGTCAGCGAAAAGGTGCTTTCGTCCGTCACCCGCCGCGACAATCCGCAAATGGTCGTCGGAATTTTCGAGCACCGCTGGAAGCCGCTGAAGGAAATACGCCCGAAGGACGGAGAGACGTGGATTGCGCTCGACCGCGTGCGCGATCCCGGCAATCTTGGCACGATCATCAGAACGGCGGATGCCGCTGGCGCCTCCGGCGTGATCCTTCTCGGGGAGACCACGGACCCCTTCTCGCTCGAAACCGTGCGCGCCACCATGGGCTCCGTCTTTGCCGTGCCCGTCGCCAAGGCGACGCCTGAAGAGTTTATCGCCTGGAAGAAATCCGCAGGCGTGTCGGTCGTTGCCACACACCTTGCCGGCTCCGTCGATTACCGCACGATCGACTACAGGAAGAAACCGGTCGTCATCCTGATGGGCAATGAGCAGTCCGGCCTGCCGGATCAGCTGGCAAGGGAGGCGGATGCGCTTGCGCGGATACCGCAGCAAGGGCGTGCGGACTCCCTCAACCTTGCGATTGCCAGCGCCGTCATGCTTTTCGAAGCGCGCCGCCATCTCCTTTCACTTTCCGAGGGCAAATGACCGAACAGCCGCTTGACCGTCCTGCGCTCTTCTCGCGACCGCTGCCCATCCTGATCTTCATTCTCGTCGCGGTCGTTATCGACCAGATCGTCAAGATCGCCGTCGATCATTATCTGCCGCTACACGAGGCGGTGCCGGTCATCCCGATGCTGGCGCTCTACCGCACCTACAATCTCGGCGTCGCCTTTTCGATGCTGTCGGGAATGGACGGCTGGTTCATCGTCGGCATGCGGCTCATCATCGTTGCGTTCGTCATCTGGCTCTGGCATCGCACCTCGAACGATCGATGGATCGCGCATACAGGCTTTGCGCTGATTATTGCCGGCGCGCTTGGCAATCTGATCGACCGCTTTCTTTACGGGCACGTGATCGATTACATTCTCTTTCACACCCAGACTTGGTCCTTCGCGGTCTTCAACCTTGCCGACAGTTTCATCACGGTTGGCGCCGGCTGCGTCATCCTGGACGAGCTTCTGCAGCCGAAAAAGGCGAAAGGCTAAAACTTTACGCTTTTCCTGAAGGCATTCGGAACGGCGACTATGTTAGCCAGCGATTATGCACAGTCTGGCTCAGATGCAGGAACGACTTGCCGCCGCATTTGACGCTGCTGCCAAGCCGCATGATCCGCGGGCAGCAAATGCTGCTGCATGGCCTGTGACTGCAAACCGAAGGCGGCCGCTCCGCATCCTTCTCTCCTACTGGCTCGGTGGCTTCGGCTTTTGCGTGGCTATCGCGCTGCTCATGCTCGGGCAGGCTGGTGGGCTCGAACTGTTCGCCATCGGCCTCGCCGTCCTCGCTATGGCGCTCTTCGGCTACGCGGCAGGCCGCCGGACAAAGCCCCGGCAAGGGAGCGGCAATCCGCTGCCGGCAAGCCATGCCGCGGAGCTCTTCGCCAATGTTCACGATGCACTTGGCGATATCACCGTAACCCGCACGATCGACCGGCGGATCGTCGGCGCCAACGCCACTTTTTGCCGCCTGACAGGACGTCCGAAGCCTAAAGGACAGACATGCGAGGAAATCGGCATCGCCTTTCGCCCGAGCGCCGATCCGCATCGCTTCGATGTCGAGATTTCGACGCCGGAAGGACAGCGCGTCTTTGTCTGGCATGACGTTGTCACGCGCGATCCCGCAGACGGCCGCCTGCTGATTCAAAGTGTCGCCCGCGACGTGACTGCGGAGCGCCTTTCTACGCAGGCACGCGAGGAGGCACGCCAAAAGGCCGAATATAACAGCGCCGCCAAATCCCGCCTGCTTGCGACCGTCAGCCATGAAATCAGAACGCCGCTATCGGGCATTCTCGGGATGACGCACCTGCTGGAGCAAGCCCAGATGACCCAGGAGCAGCAGAACTATGTTGGCGGCATCCGCCAGTCCGGTCATGCGCTGGTCCAGCTCGTGGAAGACCTCCTCGACTTCTCAACCATCGAGGTCGGCCGCTTCCAGCTTCGTCCTCGTAGCGAATCGCTGCGGCAGCTTCTCGAAAGCGTCGTCGAGATGCTGGCCCACCGCGCCCATGAGAAGGGCATCGAGATTGGCGCGACGGTTTCCTCCGACGTGCCGGAATTCATGAGTTTCGACCCTGCCCGGCTGCGCCAGGTGCTTTTCAACGTCATCGGCAATGCAGTGAAATTTACTCAGGCCGGTGGCGTTTTCATCCGCGTGTCCTTGGATGGCGACGACCTGGCGATCACCGTGTCGGACAGCGGTCCCGGTATGACGGCGGACGAGCAGGCGCGGATCTTCGGTGAGTTCGAGCAGGGAGGAACCTTGATGGAAAAAAGCGCCGGCACCGGGCTCGGCCTAACCATTTCCGCCCGCATCATGCGTGAGTTCGGAGGAACGCTCACTGTCGCCAGCGAAAAGGGCAAGGGCAGTGAATTCACGATCCGCTTTCCCGCCGGCATCCCGGAAGACGGCCGTGGCCGGCGCAAATTGCTGCTTGCCGGCAATATTGTCCTGCTTCTGGCGCCAGCCGGTGCGGCGCGCGCCGCCATCGCCGAGACGATCGTCGCGCTTGGCGGCGAATGTCATTTAGTGGGCGATGGCGAAGAGGCGCGGCAAACGCTTCTCGCGATTGCCGCGAGAGGCCACCGCCCGACAGACATTATTGTCGATCACCGCATGTCTGCCGAATTTACCAGGCACCTCGCCGACCGTGTCGAAATTGCTGATCTCGGTCTGCGCAAGACCCTTCTCGTCAACCCGGAAGAGCGCAACGCCCACCCGCTTGATCTTTTCGATGCCTGGCTCATCCGGCCGCTTCGTGAGCAATCACTGATCGACGTACTGCGTGGCCGCATGCGCGGAATGGAGAAACGCGACGCGCTGAACGACAACCAGCCCGGCTTCGCGGCTGCCCTTCCCGAGCCGAATATGCAAGGAGGGCTGAGTGTCCTGTTCGGCGAGGACGATCCGATCAATGCGATGCTCATCCGTGCCATGCTGGAAAAGGGCGGACACCGCGTTCACCACGTCGAAGATTTCGAAACGCTGCTCGACTGCGCCCTTGCCGAAGGCAGCACCCGGCCGGACATTATCATCAGCGATCTCACGATGCCCGGCGGCGAAGGCGTTGAAATGATCGGCCGGTTGCGCGGTCACGAACGGCGGCTGCAGGTCGTTCCGGTGCCGGTGATCGTGCTGACTGCCGATAGCCGGGATGAGTCGCGCCGCCAGGTACTACTGGCCGGTGCAAATCGTGTGATGCTGAAACCTGTCGACCCAATCCGGCTATTGACGGAAATCCATGCCGTCGCAGCCCTTTCCGCTCGCCGCGCCGAAGCGCTCTGAGCGGGGTGACAAAAACGGCGTTTTTCCGTAAACTCCATGTCACTTTCCTGTCGCATAGAAGTGTTTTATGACACGCCATGAGCCGGCAACCGGAGAATCAGCATGTCTATCGACATCCTTAATCGCGACACGACGGCGGAGGCTGCTCCGCCTGCAACGCCTGTTGCGCCAAAGGAAGGCGACGTCATGGGCCGCATCGGCAACCTCGAAACCCGCCTCGCCCGCAACGCGCGCGAGATCGATGCGGCACAGCATGTGCGCTACCGGGTTTTCGTTCAGGAAATGCAGGCACAGCTCCCGCCGGAAGCCATGCGCCGCGAACGCGATTTCGACGCTTACGACGCCTTCTGCGATCACCTTCTTGTTCTCGACAACTCGATAGAAGGCGATACGGAAGACCAGATCGTCGGCACCTACCGCCTGCTGCGCCAGGACGTAGCCATGGCGAATGGCGGTTTTTACTCGGCTTCCGAATTCGCGATCGACGAGCTTCTCGCACGCCATCCGGACAAGCGTTTCATGGAGCTCGGCCGCTCCTGCGTGCTGCCGGAATACCGCACGAAGCGCACGGTCGAACTTCTGTGGCAGGGTAACTGGGCTTACGCGCTGAAGCACGGCATGAGCGCCATGTTCGGTTGCGCCTCCTTCCCCGGCGTCTATCCGGAGAGCCACGCGCTGGCGCTTTCCTTCCTGCACCATACCGTTCTTGCCAAGGGCGAATGGGCAGTCAGCGCGCTGCCGCATCTGGCGCGCGACATGGATCTGATGCCGCAGGAAGCCGTCAACCCGAAGAAAGCCCTGATGGCGCTTCCGCCGCTCATCAAAGGATATCTTCGCCTCGGCGCCATGGTCGGGTCGACGGCTGTTGTCGACCATGCTTTCAACACGACGGATGTGCTGATCGTGCTGCCGATCGCGAGCATTTCAGATCGCTATCTGAACTACTACGGCGCCGACGCCGGCCGTTTCGCAAGCTGATTTCCTGGAAGTTCAATCAAAAGCCCGCCTCGAAAGCTCGAGGCGGGCTTTTTGTTGGGATCACCCTGCCGAGTAAGCTGCAATCGCGGCCATATTGACGATGTCGGAATCCTTGGCCCCCATCGAGGTGATCTGAACGGCCTTGTCGAGGCCGACCAGGATCGGGCCGATGACCGTCGATCCGCCAAGCTCCTGCAGCATCTTCGTGGAGATCGAGGCCGAGTGGAAGGCTGGCATGACCAGCACGTTTGCCGGCGCAGACAGGCGGCAGAACGGGTATTGGTCCATTACCCTGCGGTTCAACGCCACATCAGCCGCCATCTCGCCGTCGTATTCGAAATCGACGCGACGCTTATCGAGGATCTTCACCGCCTCGCGTATGCGCTCCGAGCGTTCACCCGAAGGATGGCCAAAGCTCGAATAGGCGAGCAGCGCAACGCGCGGGTGATAACCCATGCGGCGTGCAAGACCTGCCGCTTCCTCGGCAATATCCGCGAGTGCCTCGGCGGTCGGCATGTCGTGAACCGCGGTATCGGCAACAAAGACCGTGCGGCCGCGCGCAAGCACCAGCGAAACGCCAATCACGCGGTGGCCCGGCTTCTCATCGATGCAGCGGCGCACGTCTTCCAGCGCCGTCGAATAGTTGCGGGTGAGGCCCGTGACCATGCCATCCGCATCGCCGAGCGCGACCATGCAGGCGGCGAAATGATTGCGGTCGTTATGGATGAGGCGTGTCACATCACGGTGGAGATAACCGTCCCGCTGCAATCGTGCATACAAATAATCGATATAGACTTCGCCACGGGTCGAAATGCGTGCGTTGACGATCTCGAGGCCCGGCCGGTTAAGGTCGATGCCGGCACGCTCCGCTGTTGCCCTTATCAGGTCTTCGCGGCCGAGAAGGATTGCGGTGCCGAGCTCCTGGTTGGCATAAGACATCGCCGCGCGCAGGACCTGCTCCTCTTCTGCCTCGGCGAAGACGATGCGCTTCGGGCGCCGGCGAACCCGCTCATAGAGGCTCGCGAGCGTCGAGGCGATCGGATCGCGCCGGGCCGAAAGCTCGCGCCGATAGCCGGCCATGTCGGTGATCGCCTTGCGGGCGACACCGCTTTTGATCGCAGCCTCCGCCACCGCCGCCGGGATCGCCGAGATCAAGCGCGGATCGAAGGGAACCGGAATGATATACTGCGCTCCGAAGCGCGGCCGGTTGCCCTGGTAAGCGGCAACGACGTCGTCCGGCACATCCTCGCGCGCCAGAGCGGCAAGTGCTTCGACGGCAGCGATCTTCATCTCGTCGTTGATCGTCGTTGCCCGCACGTCGAGCGCACCGCGGAAGATGTAAGGGAAGCCGAGAACGTTGTTCACCTGGTTCGGGTAGTCGGAGCGCCCCGTCGCCATGATGGCATCATCGCGGATGCGAGCGACCTCTTCCGGCGTGATTTCCGGATCGGGATTGGCCATCGCAAAGATGATCGGCCGTTCCGCCATCGAGCGGATCATGTCTTCCGTAAAAGCACCCTTCTGGGACAGGCCGAAAACGACATCCGCACCCTTCATGGCTTGCTCCAGAGTGCGCGCCTTGGTCTTGGCCGCGTGCGCCGACTTCCACTGGTTCATGCCCTCGGTGCGGCCCTGATAGATCACGCCCTTGGTATCGACGAGAATGACGTTCTCCGGATTGAAGCCCATCGCCTTGATGAGTTCAACGCAGGCGATTGCCGCGGCCCCGGCGCCGTTGCAGACGAGTTTCGTCGTCTTCAGGTCTCGTCCGGTCAGCTCCAGCGCATTGATGAGGCCGGCGGCCGCAATGATCGCCGTTCCATGCTGGTCGTCGTGAAAGACAGGGATATCCATCAACTCGCGCAGCCGCTGCTCGATGATGAAGCAGTCGGGAGCCTTGATATCCTCCAGATTGATGCCGCCGAAGGAGGGGCCGAGGAAGCGCACGCAATTGATGAACTCGTCGACATTTTCCGTGTCGATTTCGAGGTCGATCGAATCGACATCGGCGAAGCGCTTGAACAGAACGGACTTGCCTTCCATCACCGGCTTCGAGGCAAGCGCCCCGAGGTTGCCGAGACCGAGAATCGCCGTGCCGTTGGAGATGACGGCGACCATATTGCCGCGTGTCGTATAGTCATAAGCCGTACCCGGGTCGGCAGCGATCGCCTTGACCGGCACTGCGACGCCCGGCGAATAGGCAAGCGAAAGATCGCGTTGCGTCGCCATCGGCTTGGTCGGGTTGATTTCCAGCTTCCCGGGCCGCCCCATGGCGTGAAATTCGAGCGCTTCATTGTCGCTGACCGTACGGATCGGACGGTCTTTCTTCTCGGTATCTGCCATTTCTCCTCCAACGTCTTGTGGGCGACGCGTTGCCCTTCCTGAATAGCTGTTGTCATCTATAGCGGCGCGCGGATAGGGTTGGCACCTGTTTTTTTGGGAAAAACTGCAACCCCGTGAACGCACGAATAGACATCGGAAACGAAGCCTTCACCGCGGCCGAGCTTGCCACGGAAGAAAGCCGCGCGTCGGCAACGCCGATGATGGAACAGTACATCGAGATCAAGGCGAACAATCCCGGTTCGCTGCTCTTCTATCGTATGGGCGATTTCTACGAGCTGTTCTTCGAGGATGCGCTGGAGGCCTCGCGCGCACTCGGCATCACGCTGACGAAACGGGGTCAGCACATGGGGCAGGATATCCCAATGTGCGGCGTGCCGGTGCATGCGGCAGACGACTATCTGCAAAAGCTAATCGCGCTCGGTTTCCGCGTCGCTGTTTGTGAACAGGTGGAAGACCCGGCGGAGGCGAAGAAGCGCGGCTCGAAATCCGTCGTCAAACGCGATGTCATCCGACTCGTCACACCGGGCACGATCACCGAGGAAAAGCTGCTTTCGCCCTCGGAATCGAACTATCTGATGGCGCTTACCCGGATTCGCGGCACATCCGAGCCGGTGATGGCGCTTGCCTGGATCGACATATCGACCGGTGTTTTCCGCCTTGCAGAGACGGAAAGCTCGCGACTGCTCGCAGATATCCTGCGCATCGATCCGCGCGAACTGATCCTGCCCGATACGATCTTCCACGATGCCGAGCTGAAGCCGGTCTTCGACGTGCTCGGTCGCACGGCCGTGCCGCAGCCGGCGGTTCTCTTCGACAGCGCCACGGCGGAGAGCCGCATCGCCCGCTACTTCGGCGTCTCCACGCTCGACGGTTTCGGCACCTTCTCCCGCGCCGAGCTCGCCGCCGCGGCGGCGGCCGTCGCCTACGTCGAAAAGACGCAGATCGCGGAACGCCCGCCCCTAGGCAAGCCGGAGCGGGAGAGCGGCGCCTCGACGCTTTTCATCGATCCCGCGACCCGGGCCAATCTGGAGCTTGCCCGCACGCTGTCGGGCGACCGGAACGGCTCGCTCTTGAAGGCAATCGACCGGACCGTCACCGGCGGAGGAGCTCGCCTGCTCGCCGAGCGGCTGATGTCGCCGCTGACCGATCCTTCCCATATCAACGAGCGATTGGACTCGATCGGCTTCCTCATGGAGGAGCCGTCGCTCTGCGGCGATCTGCGCGACGCACTGAAGCATGTGCCGGATATGCCGCGCGCACTCTCCCGCCTGGCGCTCGATCGAGGCGGTCCTCGCGATCTCTGGGCGATCCGGCAGGGACTGGGTGCCGCCGCCGACGTGGCCGGACTGCTTGGCACTGCGCTTCTCCCGGAAGAACTCGGCAAGGCGCTTTCCGGCCTGCGCGCGTTGCCAGCGGCACTCGATACACTGCTTGCTGAAACGCTCGCCGCCGAACTGCCACTTCTGAAGCGCGACGGCGGCTTTCTGCGTGACGGCGCCAATGCCGAACTCGACGAGGTACGGGCGCTGCGAGACCAGTCGCGCCGGGTCATAGCCGGACTGCAGCTGCAGTACGCGGATGAGACCGGCATCAAATCGCTGAAGATCAAGCACAACAATGTCCTTGGCTATTTTATCGAGGTGACCGCCGGCAATGCCGGGCCGATGACGGATACGCCCGACGCCAAGGCCCGCTTCATCCATCGCCAGACGATGGCGAACGCCATGCGCTTCACGACGACCGAGCTTGCCGACCTCGAAAGCCGCATCGCGAACGCAGCCGGCCGGGCATTACAGATCGAGCTCGAAGCTTTCGACCGGATGTCAGCAGCGGTGGTCGCCGAAGCAGAGACGATCAAGGCTGGGGCCCGGGCACTTGCGGTCATCGACGTTGCGGCCAGCCTCGCCTTGCTTGCCGAGGAACAGGCCTACTGCCGGCCCCTCGTCGATGGATCGAAGATGTTTTCGATCGAAGGCGGCCGTCACCCGGTTGTCGAGCAGGCGCTGCGGCGCCAGTCCGCCGGCCCGTTCGTCGCCAACAATTGCGACCTCTCGCCGAGTTCGGGCGGCAAGGATGGGGCGATCTGGCTGCTCACCGGTCCGAACATGGGCGGTAAGTCGACGTTCCTCCGCCAGAATGCATTGATTGCAATCCTCGCTCAGATGGGCTCCTTCGTGCCCGCCGCCTCGGCACATATCGGCATCGTCGACCGGCTCTTTTCCCGCGTGGGGGCATCGGACGATTTGGCACGCGGCCGGTCGACCTTCATGGTCGAAATGGTCGAAACCTCGGCGATCCTCAACCAGGCAACCGACCGCTCGCTCGTCATCCTCGACGAAATCGGCCGCGGCACCGCAACGTTCGACGGTCTGTCCATCGCCTGGGCAGCGGTCGAGCATCTGCACGAGGCCAACCGCTGCCGCGGGCTCTTCGCCACCCATTTCCATGAGCTGACAGCACTTTCCGAAAAGCTTCCCCGCCTGTCGAACGCGACGATGAAAGTGAAGGAATGGGACGGCGATGTGATTTTCCTGCATGAAGTCGGTCCCGGCGCCGCTGACCGCTCCTACGGTATCCAGGTCGCACGCCTGGCCGGTCTTCCCGCCTCGGTTGTCGCCAGAGCCCGCGATGTCCTGAGCCGCCTGGAGGATGCCGACCGCAAGAATCCGGCGAGCCAGCTGATCGATGACCTGCCGCTCTTTCAAGTCGCCGTGCGCCGCGAGGATACAAATCGCAAGCCCTCGAAGCTCGAAGAGGCGCTGAAGGCAATGAGCCTCGACGACATGACGCCGCGCGAGGCGCTGGATGCGCTTTATGATCTCAAAAAGCAGATGACCTAGGGAGAGCCGCAATGTTCATGGGCAGCCTCCTGCAGGAAACCCGGCGCCTTGCCGAAATGTTCACCGTCCTCGAAGCGTTGCGCAATGCGGACGAGCATGGCACTCCCCGCGGCTGGAACTCCCCCTTCGGCATGCTCGAAATCACGCGATCGTGTGCTATCATCTGCGAGCTTGCGACTGCCATTGCCAAGGCTGGCTACCGCGAATGCGATAAAGCCACCGTTGACGCGATTGCCGGCGAGGCACGCAACGTCCTTTACTCGGTGAATGAACAAGTCGCGGCTTGAGAGCCCTTCCTTCCCAAGGGAGAAGGCAACCACCTTTTCGCCAAAATTAAGGGTTCTTGCAGTATGAAAGCCCGTGTCAAATGCCGGGCAAAGAGGCTATAGCGCATGCAGACGAAACGAGACGCGGTCGCGCCGCGCGAACAGGAAGCCGCTCCGCGCATGGCGACGACGAACGACATCGATTTCTCCGAAATTCTCGACCCGGCCTATCTGCGGTCCCTTTGCGAGGCGGTTGCCGAAGCCAACAAGAATCAGCCGGACGTCATGCGTTCCGAGCTGCTTGCCACCCTCAAGAAAGCAAGCAGCGAGGGCCGCGAAAGGGCACGGGCGCTTCTCTCGGCCGACGGCGGCGGCCTGAACTGCGCCCGGCGCATTTCCTGGGTGCAAGACCACATCATTTCTGCGCTTTATGAGTTCACGACAGCCCATGTCTTCCCGGCTCAGCGCGGCAAGTTTGCGGTCACTGCCGTCGGCGGGTACGGCCGCGGCACGCTGGCGCCCGGCTCCGATATCGACCTGCTCTTCCTTTTTCAGCCGAAGCCGGCGGAAGAGACCCACAAGGCCGTCGAATTCATGCTCTACGTCCTCTGGGACATGGGCCTCAAGGTTGGCCATGCAACGAGGACGATCGAGGAGTGCATCGCGCTCTCCAGGTCCGACATGACGATCCGCACGGCAATCCTCGAGATGCGCTACATCTGCGGGCTGGAAACGCTCGCCACCGAGCTTGAGACCCGTTTCGACAAGGAGATCGTCACCGGCACCGGCCCCGAGTTCATCGCCGCCAAGCTTGCCGAACGCGACGACCGCCACCGCAAGGCGGGCGATACCCGCTATCTCGTCGAGCCCAACGTCAAAGAGGGCAAGGGCGGGCTTCGCGACCTCCACACGCTCTTTTGGATTTCCAAGTATTACTACCACGTCCGTGACACTGCTGAACTCGTAGCGCTTGGTGTTCTCTCAAAGCATGAGTACCGCGTTTTCGAAAAGGCTGACGACTTTCTCTGGGCAGTGCGCTGCCACATGCACTTCCTGACCGGCAAGGCGGAGGAGCGGCTTTCATTCGACATCCAGCGGGAGATTGCCGAGGCGCTCGGATATCATTCCCGCCCGGGCCTTTCGGCTGTCGAGCGTTTCATGAAACACTATTTCCTGGTTGCGAAGGATGTCGGCGACCTGACACGAATTCTATGCGCGGCCCTCGAAGATCAGCAAGCGAAGTCAGCGCCTGGACTCAGCGGCGTCATCAGCCGCTTTGCCCGCCGCACGCGCAAAATCCCCGGCTGCATGGAATTCGTCGAGGACCGGGGCCGCATTGCGCTCTCCAGCCCGGACGTCTTCAAGCACGATCCGCTCAACATCATCCGTCTCTTCCATGTTGCCGATATCCACGGTCTCGAATTCCATCCGGATGCGCTGAAGCGCGTCACGCGCTCGCTCAACCTGATAGACAACGATCTGCGGGAAAATGACGAGGCAAATCGCCTCTTCATGTCGATGCTCACCTCCAAGCGCGATCCAGCCCTCATCCTGCGCCGCATGAACGAGGCCGGCGTGCTCGGCCGCTTCATCCCCGAATTCGGCAAGATCGTCGCGATGATGCAGTTCAACATGTATCATCACTACACGGTGGACGAGCATCTGATCCGTTCCGTCGAAGTCCTCTCCGAAATCGACAAGGGCAAGGCCGAGGAGCTGCATCCGCTGTCCAACAAGCTGATGCCGCATATCGAAGATCGCGAAGCGCTCTATATTGCCGTCCTTCTCCACGATATTGCCAAGGGCCGGCAGGAGGACCATTCCGTCGCCGGTGCCCGTGTTGCTCGCAAACTCTGCGCCCGTTTCGGCCTGTCGCAGAAGCAAACGGAACTCGTTGTCTGGCTGATCGAGGAGCATCTGACGATGTCGATGGTCGCCCAGACCCGCGACCTTACCGACCGCAAGACAATCACTGACTTTGCCGACCGGGTTCAATCACTCGATCGCCTGAAGATGCTGCTGATCCTGACGATCTGCGATACTCGTGCCGTCGGCCCCGGTGTCTGGAACGGCTGGAAGGGCCAGCTGCTGAGAACGCTCTACTTCGAGACCGAGCTGCTGCTTTCAGGCGGTTTTTCGCAGGTCTCCCGCAAGGAGCGGGCTCAATTCGCGGCGGAAGCGCTGTTCAACGCGCTGTCGGATTGGAGCCAGAAGGATCGCAAGACTTACAGCAAGCTGCACTACCAGCCCTATCTGCTTTCCGTTCCTCTGGAGGACCAGGTTCGTCACGCCCATTTCATCCGCCAGGCTGACAAGAACGGCCAGGCGCTGGCGACGACCGTGCGGACGGATAGTTTCCATGCGATTACCGAAGTTACGGTGCTCTCTCCGGACCACCCCCGCCTGCTCGCCATCATTGCCGGCGCGTGTGCGGCAGCGGGCGCGAATATCGTGAACGCGCAGATTTTCACGACTTCCGACGGCCGTGCGCTGGACACGATCCATATCAGCCGCGAATTCCAGGACGATGCCGACGAGCTTCGCCGTGCCGCCAGCATCGGCAAGATGATCGAAGA
Source organism: Rhizobium sp. SVR5-2C (assembly GCF_056755115.1). NCBI lineage: Bacteria > Pseudomonadati > Pseudomonadota > Alphaproteobacteria > Hyphomicrobiales > Rhizobiaceae > Rhizobium > Rhizobium sp. SVR5-2C. The sequence continues at coordinate 36,617 of NZ_JBNDHT010000018.1, forward strand.
CGTGCTTTCCGGACGCAAGCGGCTGCCGGAGGTCATTGCCACGCGCACGAAGAACCGCAAGAAGAACAAGGCATTCGTCATTCCGCCGTCGGTCAACATTACCAACAACCTGTCGAACAAGTTCACCGTCATCGAAGTCGAATGCCTCGACCGCACCGGCCTGCTTTCGGAGATCACCGCCGTGCTGTCCGATCTTTCGCTCGATATCCAATCTGCCCGCATCACGACCTTCGGCGAGAAGGTAATCGACACCTTCTACGTCACGGACCTCGTCGGCCAGAAGATCTCCAGCGACACCAAGCGCTCCAATATCACTGCCCGGCTGAAGGCCGTTATGGCCGGCGAGGAGGATGAGCTTCGCGAGCGCATGCCGTCCGGCATCATTGCGCCCGCCGAGACGGCGCAAACCCTGCAGCCGGGTGAAAAGAAAGCCGGTTCTCCCGTATGAGTCTTGTCAAGAAATTCGCCACTGTCGGCGGCGCGACCCTCGGCAGCCGCATCTTCGGTTTCGCTCGCGAAACGCTGATGGCGGCGGCCCTTGGTACCGGCCCCATGGCCGACGTCTTCTACGCTGCCTTCCGCTTTCCCAATCTCTTCCGCCGGCTGTTTGCCGAAGGCGCTTTCAACGCGGCTTTCGTGCCGCTCTTTGCGAAGGAGATCGAAGCGAACGGCACGGATGGCGCCAAGCGCTTTTCCGAGGAAGTCTTCGGCGTCCTGTTCTCCGTGCTGCTGCTCATCACCATCGTGATGGAACTTTGCATGCCGCTGCTCGTGCGCTTCGTCATCGCGCCGGGCTTTGCCGACGATGCGGAAAAATTCTCGATCACTGTCAGGATGGCAGCGGTGATGTTCCCCTATCTGATGTGCATGTCGCTGACGGCGATGATGAGCGGGATGCTGAATTCGCTGCATCATTTCTTTGCCGCAGCCATCGCGCCCGTTTTCCTCAACGTGGTGATGATCGGGGCGCTGTTTTACTCGCTCTATATCGGCGCCGAACCGCTCCAGACCGCCTGGTACCTTTCCTGGGGCGTGCTCGTGGCGGGCATCCTGCAACTCGTCGTCGTCTATATCGGCGTCCTGCATGCCGGCATGAGCATCGGCTTTCGCTTCCCCCGCATCACGCCGAACGTCAAGCGGCTGCTGATCCTTGCGGTGCCGGCCGCCGTCACCGGCGGTATCACGCAGATCAACCAGATGGTCGGCCAGGCGATCGCCTCCTCACGCGAAGGCGCGATCGCGGCGCTTCAGTATGCTGACCGCATCTACCAGCTGCCGCTCGGCGTCGTCGGCGTCGCCGTCGGCGTGGTCCTGCTGCCGGAACTGGCTCGTGCCTTGAAGGGTGGCAATCTGCGCGAGGCGGCGAATTTGCAGAACCGGTCGATGGAATTCGTGCTGTTCCTGACCATCCCGGCCGCGTTTGCGCTCTGGATTCTCTCCGACGAGATTATCCGCGTCCTCTATGAGCGTGGTGCCTTCCATCAGGAAAACACCACGATCGTCGGCTCCATCCTCGCTATCTACGGCATCGGTCTGCCCGCCTTCGTGCTGATCAAGGCGCTGCAGCCGGGCTTTTATGCGCGCGAGGACACCAAGACGCCGATGCGCTTTTCCGCCGTCGCCGTTGGCGTGAACTGCGCGACGGCGCTGACGCTCTTTCCCTTCCTCGGCGCGCCCGGCATTGCCGTGGCGGAGGCGACGGCGGGCTGGATCAGCACCGTGCTTCTGTTCACGACGCTGCTGCGCCGCGGTCACCTTACCTGGGAATGGGGCTTGGCGCGGCGCACGGCGCTGCTCGTCGTCTCCGCAGCCGTCATGGGCGCCGTGATCATGTACCTGCAGCACCGTTGGGAGCCGTGGCTGGCCTCAGGCGCGCATCTGACCGCGAAGGTCGGCACGCTCGGCCTTCTGATCGTCATCGCCATGGCTGTCTACTTCGCGACAGCGTTCCTGATCGGCGGCGCCGATCTCGGCATGATCCGGCGGAACCTCAAACGGAAACCCGCGCCTAGCACCGAAGTCTGACTGCGGCCATCGTTGTCAGCAATAGCTCCAGCGGCGCCTCGGCCCGACATCGACATGGACAATTCCGTTGCAGTATCGTCCTATGCCGCCGATCCCGGGTGCGGTCTGCGCTGCTGCGATGATCGCCCGTTCCGAAACGCCCGCCACACGGATATCGGCTGCGTTGCAATAGCGGTGCTGAGAATGCGCGCGGCCGGAACGCGGCCGGAAGCCGGATGTAACCACCGGTATTCGACCGGTCTTGGCCGCGATATGTGAGAGGATGGCTCTAAGCTGCGGCGGGAAGCAGCCGATTTTGACGCTAACGGTCTGAACCGTGTAAGCCAGGGATGCGGTGTGGTTGAAAGGTCTTACCTTGGTTTTTTTGCTGGTCTGCGCCTCCGCATTGACGCAGCAGGACAAGGTGAACAAGCCAGCAAGAACGAGTGATAAGGTCGTATGCATGACGTCCCCTCCAGGTAGAACTGCAGCTGATCATGCTGCGCTCTGGTTGGTGGCGAGAACGTTCATTCAAAAAGTGGCCATTTTGTGAAATTTTATACCTTCATATAAAATGAGATATCCTCATTTTCTTGCCCTCATTCAGCAGATGTAGCTAAAATTGAGTATAAATTACTCTCAACCTTTTGATGGAAATCAATGCGTTGGCACAACCTTGCATTAGAAGACGCTGTCCGTGGCTGGCAAGACGATGTAATGCAAAATAGCATCCCCAGCCGGAGCCTTATTGATGCCCCAATCTCTCTTCCTCGTTACGCTCGTCGTCGACGATTATGACCGCGCGAAGGCATTCTATTGCGGCGCGCTGGGTTTTGATTGCCTGCAGGACGAGGTGCAGCCCGAAGGCAAGCGCTGGGTGGTCGTTAAGCCCAGCGGTACTGCGGGTGCCGCATTCCTGCTTGCGCAAGCAGTGGGCGAACGGCAGAAGGCAGCGATTGGAAACCAGACCGGCGGCCGCGTAGGCTTCTTCCTGAAGACCGACGATTTCGACCAGGACTATGCCGCAATGCTTGCGAACGGGGTCACCTTCCTCGAAGCTCCACGTCACGAAGTTTACGGCACCGTGGCCGTGTTTGCGGATCCTTACGGCAACACCTTCGACCTCATTCAACACACCGCACCCGCCGCCTCTTGATTGCGGCCCTTTGCGCGTGCATAAGCCGCCGCGTTAGCAACATGACCCTTTGGGTCTGGGGCCCTCCACCAGCCTAATCGAGGACAACGTGACCGAATTCAAAAAGCTCGTATTTTCCGGCGTACAGCCGACCGGAAATCTCCATCTCGGAAACTATCTCGGCGCAATCCGCAAGTTCGTGGCGCTGCAGGAAGGCAACGATTGCATCTATTGCGTCGTCGACCTGCATTCGCTGACCGCGCAGCTCGTACACCAGGACTTGCCCGGCCAGATCCGCTCGATCGCCGCAGCTTTCATCGCCTCCGGCATCGATCCGGAGAAGCATATCGTCTTCAACCAGTCGGCCGTGCCGCAGCACGCCGAACTCGCCTGGATTTTCAACTGCGTCGCCCGCATCGGCTGGATGAACCGCATGACGCAGTTCAAGGACAAAGCCGGCAAGGACCGAGAGAACGCCTCGCTCGGCCTGCTCGCCTATCCTAGCCTGATGGCGGCCGACATTCTCGTTTATCGCGGCACGCATGTTCCGGTGGGTGACGATCAGAAGCAGCATCTCGAGCTTGCCCGCGATATCGCGATGAAGTTCAACCTCGACTATCAGGATCACATTCGTCGGGCCGGCCACGGCATCGACATCACCGTCGGCGACGAGCCCGTGCATGCCTACTTCCCGATGGTGGAGCCGCTGATCGATGGCCCTGCGCCGCGCGTCATGTCGCTTCGTGACGGCACCAAGAAGATGTCGAAGTCCGACCCCTCAGATCTCTCGCGCATCAACCTGATGGACGACGAAGACGCCATCTCAAAAAAGATCCGCAAAGCCAAGACCGATCCGGAGGGGCTGCCGAGCGAAGTGGAAGGCCTGAAGGGCCGGCCGGAAGCCGACAATCTCGTCGGCATCTATGCCGCCCTGGCCGATAAGTCGAAAGCCCAGGTGCTGTCGGAATTCGGCGGCCAGCAGTTCTCCGTCTTCAAGCCGGCGCTGATCGAGCTTGCAGTCCAGGTGCTGTCGCCGATCACACGAGAGATGCGCCGCCTGATGGACGATACGAGCCACATCGACGCCATCCTTCACAACGGCAACGAGCGGGCTCGCGCCCGCGCCGAAGCCACCATGAAGGATATACGCGACATCATCGGCTTCCTGTACTAGGCATGTCGCAGATAGCGAGCCTCCGTGCAAAAACGGGGGCTTGCAAATCTCCCGGCTAGGGTGTCAGAGTCCGGGCCATGGTATCAAAGCGACTCTCACGGCTGGAAGGTCATCGCCGCAAATTCATGGCGGTCATCGATGGCACACCCGAGTGCCAGTGCGCCGTGCATTATGCGGGCCGGCGCGCCAAGAATTCCAATGGCGGACTGGTGCTCGTCTATGTCATTCCCGAAGGCGATTTTCAGCAATGGCTGGGCGTTGAGGAGATCATGCGGGCCGAGGCCCGCGAAGAGGCCGAAGCCGTTGTCGCCAAATCAGCTCTGGTCGTCCGCGAAACGATCGGCATCGAACCGGAAATCGTGATCCGTGAGGGAAGTTCCGTCGCGGAGATCAATGCAGTGATCGAGGAAGACCGCGATATCGCAATCCTGGTGCTGGCCGCCAGTTCTGCCAAGGAAGGCCCAGGGCCACTGGTGTCGTCTGTTGTCGGAAAAGCTGCGGCCTTTCCAATTCCCGTTACCGTATTGCCCGATACGCTGACCAACGAGGAACTGGATGCGCTGGCCTAGCATACGGTGCTAAGGCAGCCTATTTCTGGAGTCTCGGGCTCTTGATTAGCGTGGCCAATCGGCCTATTTTCTTTTGAAGAATTCTAAAGACGGCCTGAGCAACGATCTGGCCCGCATGGAGAGCGAAATGTTCATTCAGACCGAAGCCACGCCGAACCCCGCCACCCAAAAGTTCCTGCCGGGTAAGGTCGTCATGGAAAGCGGCACGGCCGAATTCCGCAATGTCGAGGAAGCACAGGCTTCACCGCTCGCCGCCCGCCTTTTCGAAATCCCCGGCGTTACCGGCGTCTATTTCGGCTATGACTTCATCTCCGTTTCCAAAGAGAATCAGGAGTGGCAGCACCTGAAGCCCGCTATCCTCGGCTCCATCATGGAACACTTCATGTCTGGGAAGCCGGTGATGGGTGAAGCCTCCGCGCTTTCCGAAGAGCTCGATGCCGGCGGTGAATTCTTCGACGAGGCTGACGAGACCATCGTGCTCACCATCAAGGAACTGCTCGACACCCGCGTGCGTCCAGCAGTGGCCCAGGATGGCGGCGATATCACGTTCCGCGGTTTCAAGGATGGCAAGGTCTATCTCAACATGAAGGGCTCCTGCTCCGGCTGCCCCTCGTCTACGGCGACCCTGAAGCACGGCGTCCAGAACCTGCTTCGCCACTTCGTTCCCGAAGTGCAGGAAGTGATCGCAGCCTAAGGGCTTGCGCCGAAATTCAGCCGGCTCAGCATTACGGCGAGCTGGCTGATTTTATGGTGGCTTTTATTCGGAAATTGATGACATGATTGTTCTGGCGCTCGACACGGCGGGTGTGGATTGCGCTGCCGCTCTATACGACAGCGGCAAGGATACGGTGCTGGGGGAGGCATCGGACATGATCGGCAAGGGTCACGCCGAACATTTGATGGGAATCATCGACCGCGTGCTGAAGCAGGCGGATATGAAGCTCGCGATGGCTGAACGCGTTGCGGTCACCATCGGTCCAGGTTCCTTCACCGGCATTCGTGTCGGTGTCGCGGCGGCTCGGGGCTTTGCTCTTGCGCTCAATATTCCGGCTGTCGGCATCACGACGCTTGAAACCATGGCTGCCGCCCAGCGCGAGAAGACCCCCGGCAGCGCCGTTCTTGCCGCCATGGATGCCAAGCGCGGCGAAATTTATCTCCAGCGTTTTTCCGCCGACGGCGTGGCGCTTGACGAACCTCGTGCCGTGACGATCGAGGAGGCTCAATCTATCGCGGCAGCCTTCGACGGCGAGATCACCGGATCGGCGGCGCCGCTGCTGAGGCCGGACGCCGCTGGCGATCAAGCCAACAAGTTTCCCATCTCCATCGTGGCTCGCCTGGGCGCTGCCGCCGATCCTGGTTCTGGAAAGCCGAAGCCTCTTTATCTGCGCGGACCCGACGCCAAACCGCAGGCCGGGTTTGCGATCGCACGAGTGTGACCATGCTGGAATCCTATCTGACCCTTAAACCGGAATTCGAGATCCTCGCCATGGAAAGCGACGACTGCCATGCGGTTTCTACCCTGCACGGGGAGCGCTTTGCACGCCCCTGGGGAGACGGCGAGTTCTACGGTCTGCTCAGCCAGGACAACGTCTTCGGTTTCGTCGCGCGCCAGACGAACGCCTTTCTGAAAAAGCCGCTGCCGGGCTTCGTACTTGCCCGGGAGGTCGCTGGCGAGGCGGAAATTCTGACGATCGCCGTGCAGGCGAAGGTTGCCCGCGCCGGACTCGGCTGGAGGCTGATGCAGGCGGCGATGCGCGAAGCCAAGCTGCGCGGCGGCGAAAGCATTTTCCTGGAAGTCGATGACGGCAACGCTGCCGCTCTCGGACTGTATCGCAAGCTCGGCTTTGAGACGGTCGGCGAGCGCCGTGGATACTACAAGGACGCGAACGGTGCAGTTTCCACGGCGCTTGTCATGAAGCGCGTTCTTCGCTAGTTCCGTGAAGAACCGGAATTTCTAATGAAGGCCGCCAATGACGGACACAGCCAAGACCCTTGAGGAGCTTTGCACCGAGCGCGGCATGCGGATGACCGAGCAGCGCCGGGTGATTGCCCGCATCCTGGAAGAGTCGGCCGACCACCCGGATGTCGAGGAGCTGCACCGTCGCTCCGTGAAGGTCGATGCGAAGATTTCGATCTCGACCGTCTATCGCACAGTCAAGCTTTTTGAAGACGCCGGCATCATCGCCCGCCATGATTTCCGCGACGGCCGCTCGCGTTACGAGACAGTACCGGAAGAGCATCACGACCACCTGATAGACCTGAAGAACGGAGTGGTCATCGAGTTCCGTTCGCCGGAGATCGAAGCGCTGCAGGAGCGTATTGCCCGCGAACACGGCTTCCAGCTCGTGGACCATCGGCTGGAGCTTTACGGCATTCCGCTGAAGAAAGACGAACGCTGAACCGATGACCGGACCCGCGGGGAGTTGGAGTTGATCGTCTGGCTGCGTATCGCCTATGCCGCGATCGTCATCGTCGCCGCAAGCATCCTGCTGATGCCCTTCCAGCTTCTCAGTCTGCATTTCGACTGGAGGCTTCGGCGTACGCTCCCGCGCCTCTGGCATCGCGTTGCCTGCCACGGACTCGGCATTCGCGTGAAGGTCCACGGTGAGCTCGAGGGACGCAGGCCGCTGATGCTATGTGCCAATCACGCCTCCTGGATGGATATCATGGTCTTGTCGTCCATCGCCGATGTCGCTTTCATCGCCAAGATAGAGGTGCGTGACTGGCCGATCTTCGGACTGCTCGCCCGCCTGCAGAAAAGCGTCTTCATCGTTCGCGAAGAGAAGCGAAAGACCGGTGCCCAGGCAAGCGAGATTGCAAGCCGCATGGCCGCCGGCGAAATCGTCGTGCTCTTTCCGGAAGGCACGACTTCCGACGGCAATCGTCTGCTGGAGGTCAAATCCTCGCTCTTCGGGGCGGCCGCAATGGCCGTGCCCCACTCGCCGAACGGCTCAGTCTTCGTGCAACCGGTCGCGATCGCCTATACCAGAGTGCACGGTATTGCCATGGGCCGCTATCATCGGCCGCTGGCGAGCTGGCCCGGCGACGTGGAACTCGCGCCGCACCTCCTCGATATCGTAAAATGTGCCGCGTTGGATGCCGAAGTCACCTTCGGCGAGGCGGTCGAGTACCGTTCGGATTCGAGCCGAAAAGAGGTCAGCGCCACCATCGCACGTCGCATCCGCGCCATGCTCAACAGCCGTTTGCGCGGCCGCGAAATTGCCTGAGTCAAGATTTCCGTTTTCTACAGGGCAAAAAACCACTAAATAGCCCGCCATGACCCAAGACAGCGCCCTTCTTCCGGCCCCAGAGATTGCCCCCAGCGAGCGGCTCCGCGATGGCAGCAACAGCCGCAAGGTCTTCATCAAGACCTATGGCTGCCAGATGAATGTGTACGACTCGACGCGCATGAGCGATGCACTCGCCCGCGACGGCTATGAGCCTACCGAGGACATGGAAGAGGCCGACCTCGTCCTCCTGAACACTTGCCACATCCGCGAAAAGGCGGCCGAAAAGGTCTATTCGGCGCTGGGCCGTTTGCGCGAGATGAAAAAGAAAAAGGCTGCCAGCGGGCGCGAGATGATGATCGGCGTTGCCGGCTGCGTCGCCCAGGCAGAGGGCGAGGAAATTCTTCGCCGCGCGCCCGCCGTCGACGTTGTCATCGGCCCGCAGACCTATCACCGCCTGCCGGAAGCCCTGCGGCGCGCGAAGGACGGCCATCGCGTCGTCGACACCGAATATGCGCTGGAAGACAAATTCGAGCATCTGCCGCTTGCCGAAGCCAAGAAGATTCGCGCGCGCGGAGTGACGTCGTTCCTGACCGTTCAGGAAGGCTGCGACAAGTTCTGCACCTTCTGTGTCGTTCCTTATACCCGTGGTTCGGAGGTCTCCCGGCCGGTCAGCCAGATTCTCGAGGAGGCACAAAAACTTGTGGACGGCGGCGTGCGCGAAATCACGCTGCTCGGGCAAAACGTCAACGCCTGGCATGGCGCCGGCCCCAATGGCGAAGAGTGGAGCCTTGGCGACCTTCTCTACCGGCTTGCGGACATCCCAGGCCTTGCCCGGCTCCGCTACACCACCAGCCATCCGCGCGATATGGACGACCGCCTGATCGAGGCGCATCGCGATCTGCGGGCGCTGATGCCCTACCTGCATCTGCCCGTGCAGTCCGGTTCGGACCGCATCCTGAAAGCCATGAACCGCCGCCATACCGCGGCTGAATATATGACGCTGATCGACCGCATCCGCGCTGCCCGCCCCGATATCGCGCTATCCGGCGATTTCATCGTTGGCTTCCCAGGGGAGACAGACGAGGATTTTGAAGCTACACTGCGTCTGGTGGAGGAGGTGCGCTATGCGCAGGCTTTCTCCTTCAAATACTCGACACGGCCGGGTACGCCCGGTGCGGAAATGAAGGACCAGGTGCCGGAAGAGATCAAGGCAGAACGGCTAGAGCGCCTGCAGGCGCTTCTTCTGAGGCAAACGCAGGAGTTCAACGAATCCTGCGTCGGCAAGACGATTGATCTGCTGCTTGAAAAGCCGGGCCGGCTGCCGGGACAGATTATCGGTCGTTCCCCGTGGCTTCAGTCAGTGAATGTTGATGCAAAAGCATCGCAAATCGGTGACATTATCAATGTGCGAATCACCGGAACCGGAACTAACAGCCTGTTTGCCGAGTTTGCAGAGGCTGAGGTCTAACCTAAGGAGCTCGACCGCTTGAAGGGACAAGAATTGGTTTCTTCTTCACCGCGCCACCCACGCATAGCGAGCGACGCCAATCACTTCGTCCTAACGTTCGAGAACAACCGGTTCGCCAGTGAGCTATTTGGTCAATTCGACCAGAACCTGAAGCTTCTCGAAGAGCGGCTCAATATCGATGCGCGCGCGCGGGGCAACTCCGTCGTTATTACAGGTGATGTCGTCACCACCAATCAAGCACGACGCACCCTCGACTACCTCTATGAAAAGCTCCAGAAAGGCGGCAGCGTGGAACGATCCGACGTGGAGGGCGCAATCCGCATGGCGGTTGCTGCCGACGATCAGTTGAGCCTGCCGACCATGGAGAAAAAAGCCAAGCTGACGATGGCGCAGATTTCGACGCGCAGGAAGACGATCGTTGCGCGGACGCCGACGCAGGATGCCTATATACGAGCCATGGAACGGGCCGAGCTGGTTTTCGGCGTCGGACCTGCCGGAACCGGCAAGACCTATCTCGCCGTTGCGCATGCCGCCCAGCTCCTGGAGCGCGGAGCCGTCGAGAAGATCATTCTTTCCCGCCCAGCCGTCGAAGCCGGCGAGCGCCTTGGCTTTCTGCCGGGCGACATGAAGGAGAAAGTCGACCCCTATCTCCGACCGCTCTATGATGCGCTCTACGACATGATCCCGGGTGACAAGGTCGAGCGCGCGATCACGGCAGGCGTCATCGAAATCGCCCCGCTCGCATTCATGCGCGGTCGAACGCTGTCGAACGCAGCGATCATCCTCGACGAAGCGCAAAACACGACATCCATGCAGATGAAGATGTTCCTGACGCGTCTTGGCGAGAATTCACGCATGATGGTGACCGGCGATCCGAGCCAGATCGACCTACCGCGCGGGGTGAGGTCCGGACTTGTCGAGGCGCTGCAGCTGCTGGAGGACGTGGAAGGAATTTCGACGATCCGCTTCAAGGATGTCGATGTCGTGCGCCATCCGCTCGTCGGACGGATTGTCAGGGCTTATGACGCCACCTATGCAACACGGCCGGAAGATGCCGGCCCGCAGGTCTGATGGCCGAGCTCGATATCCAGATTAGCATCGAGGAGGGCGACTGGCCCTCCGAAGATGAGCTTCAGGCGTTGGCGGAGCGCGTGCTCGAAACGGCGGCGAGCTTTCTCAAGAGCAATGAGAAGCAGAAGTTTCCGAAGACGGGGACCGAGCTTTCGCTCGTGTTCACGGATGACGAATCCATCCGCGCGATCAACGCCGAATGGCGCAAGAAGGACAAGGCGACCAATGTCCTCTCCTTCCCAGCCTTTCCGGTGACGCCGGGAAAGATGCCAGGACCGATGCTTGGTGATATCATCATCGCCAAGGAAACCGTCGAACGGGAAGCACGAGAGCTCGAAAAGCCGTTCGAAGACCATCTGACGCATTTGATGGTACATGGTTTCTTGCATCTCTTCGGCTACGACCATATGGATAGTGACGAAGCCGAAATTATGGAGGGGTTAGAGACTCGCATTTTGGCGGTACTCGGCCTATCTGACCCATACGAGGGTCAAGACCTAAAAATGGAACCATGAGCGACTTTACGACGAAACCCGCGGCAGAAGCCAAGGACGCCGATCAATCCTCCTCCTCAGATGAGGCGGGCAGTAGTAGCAGGCAATCCGGACGATCCTTCTGGGCGCGCGCCGCCCGCATCCTTCGCCCGCAGCAGGGCTCGCGCATTCGCGAAGATCTCGCCGACGCGCTTATGACGTCGGACACCGGCGACGATGCTTTTTCGCCAGACGAGCGGGCAATGCTCCATAACATCCTCCGCTTCCGCGAGGTGCGCGTCGCAGACGTGATGGTGCCCCGGGCCGATATCGAGGCTGTCGATCAGAACATAACCATCGGCGAACTGATGATTCTCTTCGAGGAATCCGGACGTTCCCGTATGCCGGTCTACGCCGAGACGCTCGACGATCCGCGCGGCATGGTGCATATCCGCGACCTTCTTTCCTATGTCGCCAAGCAGGCGCGCAACAAGCGCCGCGCGGGAGCGAAGACACCCAAAGGGCCGGACCCGCTTGTCGAGATCGCCCCGGAAAACATTCAGAAGCCGGCGCGCTCGGCGAAGCCGAATTTCGATCTCGCCCGCGTCGACTTGCAGAAGACGCTCGCCGAGGCCGGCATCATCCGCAAGATTCTTTTCGTGCCACCATCTATGCTTGCATCCGATCTGCTTCGCCGCATGCAGGTGAACCGCACGCAGATGGCGCTCGTCATCGACGAATATGGCGGCACCGACGGGCTCGCTTCGCACGAGGACATCGTCGAGATGGTCGTCGGCGATATCGACGACGAGCATGACGACGAGGAGGTCATGTTCAAGCGTATTTCTGAAGACGTCTTCGTGGCGGACGCACGCGTCGAGCTGGAGGAGATCGCGGAGGCTATCGGCCCGGATTTCGACATCAGCGAGCAGGTCGACGAAGTCGATACGCTGGGCGGCCTGATCTTCTCCGCCCTCGGCCGCATTCCGGTGCGAGGCGAAGTCGTACAAGCACTGCCCGACTTCGAATTCCACATTCTCGAGGCCGATCCGCGCCGCATCAAGCGGGTGCGCATCACCCGCAAGCGCCAAGCGATCCGTCGCCGCGTCAAGGCCGACGGCGACGGCGCGACCGGACTAACGGACGACCGGCCCACCGAATCGACGTAGAGCTGATTTCCGCAGGACGACAAAACGCGCCTTTTTTGAAAGACTGCGAGCCGGGTTGATTCGCGGCTTGAACGGAGCGCGCATGGAGCGGTTTGCGGACAAGGTTATCCTGGTCTGGGGTTTCAAAAGAGCATTGCTGGCGGTCCTTGCCGGCACGTTTGCGGTTCTGGCGCTGCCGCCAATCGGCTTCTTCGCCGCAATGTTTATTTCATTCACGCTCCTCGTCTGGTTGATCGACGGCGCGGCCGCCTCTCCCGAGGCAAGTTTTCTAGGCCGCCTCTGGCCCTCATTCGCGATCGGCTGGCTTTTCGGCTTCGGCTATTTCGTCGCAGGCCTCTGGTGGCTTGGCCACGCCCTGTTGATCGATTCGGAAGAATTTGCCTGGGCGCTGCCGCTGGCGATCCTCGGTTTGCCGGCAGTGCTTGCGATATATTACGGCTTCGCCGCAGCCATCGCCTGCATCTTCTGGTCGGACGGAATGGGCCGCATCGCTGCGCTTGCCGCAAGCTTCGGCCTCTTCGAATGGCTGCGGAGCGTGACATTCACCGGCTTTCCCTGGAACGCGATCGGCTACGGCATGATGCCCATGCCGCTCATGATGCAATCCGCACATGTCATCGGCACCATGGGTGTGACCGCGCTTGCCGTCTTTGTCTTCGCAGCACCTGCGCTTCTTGGAACGCGGCAGGGTGCCGCATGGGGCGTGGGGCTGGCGGCGCTGCTCTTTGCGGCGCATCTCGGTTATGGCGCCTATGCGCTGTACGTCGCCCCCAAGGCTAGCCCCCTGCCGGAAGAAAAGCGGCCCGTGATCCGGCTCGTGCAGCCGATGATCGACCAGGCCGCGAAGATGGATTCGGATGCGGACCGGTCGGCGATCTTCGAGGCTCATCTGAAGCTTTCCGTCGCGCCTCCTCAAAGTGGTGGCAGGAGGCCGGACATCATCGTCTGGCCGGAGACGGCGATCCCCTTCATTCTCACCGACAATCAGGACGCGCTCACCCGGATCGCCGACACACTGGACGACAATCAGATTCTGATTGCAGGCGCGGTGCGGGCCGAAGAAATGGGGCCCGGAAACCCGGTGCGATACTACAATTCGATCATCGTGATCGACGGGCGGGGCCAGATCGTCGCCGCTTCGGACAAAGTGCACCTCGTTCCGTTCGGCGAATATCTGCCTTTCGAAAATTTCCTCAACGAGCTCGGTATCCAGAATATCGTCGAAATGCCCGGAGGCTTTTCTGCCGCGGCCACACGTCATCTCCTGGAACTGCCGACGGGACTGAAACTCTATCCCCTGGTCTGCTACGAGATCATCTTTCCGGATGAGATGACCGGCGACATTGCCGAAGCGGGCGCGATCCTGAACATCACGAACGACGCATGGTTCGGCAATACGCCTGGCCCTTACCAGCATTTTCAGCAGGCGCGTGTGCGCGCCGTGGAGACCGGCCTGCCGCTGATTCGGGATGGCAACAGCGGTATTTCCGCAATCGTGAACGCGCATGGGCAGATCGTTGCCGGGCTAGGGCTCAACGAGACCGGGTTCGTTGACGCAACTCTTGAGGGATTTGGCGGCGGTACGTCGGACTCGTTCCCCCGGCAGACATACTTCTGGTTGACTGAAACGTTACTGCTTTTGATGGGGTCGATTTCCCGTATGGGTTTTATTTTCAAGGCGAATTGACCAAAAACCCCTAAAATTGCATAGTGGTCGCAATCGGCGTTGTTAACATATGCTTGATGATGGGTACGCGTCACTTGCAACGTGGCGTTACGGGTGGGTCTGGGCACTGCCGGTTTAACGAGGTTGAAATTCTTTGCTAGGGCAAGACCATGATTGAAAACAAGAAGAAGCCAAACCCGATCGATATCCACGTTGGCAGCCGTATCCGTCTTCGCCGGACAATGCTTGGCATGAGTCAGGAAAAACTTGGCGAGAGCCTGGGCATTACCTTCCAGCAGATCCAGAAATACGAAAAAGGAACGAACCGCGTCGGCGCAAGCCGCCTCCAGAATATTTCGAGCATTCTGAATGTCCCGGTTTCCTTCTTCTTCGAGGACGCTCCGGGCGAACAGTCCGGCTCCTTGACCGGGATGGCGGAAGCGTCAAGCTCGAATTACGTCGTCGATTTCCTTTCTTCCTCGGAAGGCCTGCAACTCAATCGCGCATTCGTGAAAATCTCGGACCCAAAGGTCCGCCGGAAGATCGTGGAGCTTGTCAAGGCTCTGGCGGCGGAAGCCGACGCGGAATAAGCGCCTCCAAGAGTGTCGTTTGAGAAGGTGGTCGAAAGGCCGCCTTTTTTTGCGTTTTAAGGGCAAAATTTATCGATTCACACTAGATATAAAGATATATTTATGTCCTTCTGTGCTTGTTTTTCCGACGTGAAATGAGTACCAACTACACGGCTTTTTGTTCTTTGAGGGAAATCCCGAAATGCGCGCTAATTATCTTTTCACTAGTGAGTCTGTTGCCGAAGGTCACCCGGACAAGGTGTGCGACCGTATCTCCGATGAGATCGTGGATCTCGTTTATCGTGAGGCGGCGAAGAACGGCGTAGACCCTTGGAGCGTGCGCATTGCGTGCGAAACGCTGGCGACAACCAACCGCGTCGTCATCGCCGGAGAGGTCCGCCTGCCGCCGACCCTGATGAAGAAGGACAAGGACGGTAACGACGTTATCAACCCCTCGAAGTTCAAGGCTGCTGCCCGCCGGGCCATCAAGGACATCGGCTACGAACAGGCCGGCTTCCACTGGAAGAAGGCGAAGATCGACGTACTGCTGCACTCGCAGTCTGCTGATATCGCGCAGGGCGTCGACAACGCCGCCGACCAGCAGGGTGACGAAGGCGCCGGCGACCAGGGCATCATGTTCGGTTACGCGTGCAAGGAAACGCCGGACCTCATGCCGGCTCCGATCTACTACTCCCACAAGATCCTTCAGTTGCTTGCAGCCGCCCGCAAGAAGGGCGAAGGCGATGTCGGCAAGCTCGGACCGGATGCCAAGAGCCAGGTGACGGTGCGCTACGTCAACGGCGAGCCGGCCGAAGTGACGTCGATCGTTCTTTCGACCCAGCACCTCGACGACACGTGGGATTCGAAGAAGGTTCGCTCGGTCGTGGAGCCCTATATCCGCGAAGCCCTCGGTGATCTGAAGATCGCAGCCGATTGCAACTGGTACATCAACCCGACCGGCAAGTTCGTCATCGGCGGCCCCGACGGCGACGCTGGTCTCACGGGACGCAAGATCATTGTAGACACCTACGGCGGTGCCGCACCGCATGGCGGCGGCGCATTCTCCGGCAAGGACACGACCAAGGTCGACCGTTCTGCCGCCTATGCCGCCCGTTACCTTGCCAAGAACGTCGTTGCCGCCGGTCTCGCTGACCGCTGCACGATCCAGCTGTCCTACGCGATCGGCGTGGCGCAGCCACTGTCGATCTATGTCGATCTGCACGGCACCGGCAAGGGCGTCAGCGAGGATCAGGTGGAAGCCGCGATCCGCAAGAATATGGATCTCTCGCCGACGGGCATCCGCCGCCACCTCGACCTGAACAAGCCGATCTATGCCAAGACTTCCGCCTATGGCCACTTCGGCCGCAAGGCAGGCCGCGACGGCTCCTTCTCGTGGGAGCGCACGGACCTCGTCAAGGCGCTGAAGGAAGCCATCAAGATCCGGGAAGCAGCATGACGGATATGGAACGCCGGGGGCGTGCGACCGAAGCTTTCTTCGGTCGCCGCAAGGGAAAGGCTCTCCGCGAACATCAGGCGGAACGGCTGACCACCCTGCTCCCGGCATTCCTCATCGACCTATCAGCGGCTCCGCCCGAGCCGCCGAAGAACCTCTTTCCGGTTCCAACGGAAAGGCTGCGCCTTGAAATCGGCTTCGGCGGTGGTGAACATCTGATCCATCGCGCGCAGGAAATGCCCTCCACCGGCTTCATCGGCGTCGAGCCGTTCATCAATTCCATGCAGAAGCTGCTTGCAAGCGTCGAGGCGACAGGCGCCAAGAATATCCGCGTCTATAACGACGACGCCACGCAGCTGCTCGACTGGCTGCCCGACCATTGCCTGGATCAGATCGACCTTCTTTATCCTGATCCATGGCCGAAGCGAAAACACTGGAAGCGGCGTTTCGTTTCCAAGACCAGTCTCGACCGCTTCCATCGCGTGCTAAAGCCCGGCGGGCTTTTCTGCTTCGCGTCGGATATCGATACTTACGTGAATTGGACGCTGCTGAAGTGCCGCGACCACGGCGGCTTCGACTGGATTGCGGAAAACGCCGCCGATTGGCTGACGCCCTACGAAGGCTGGCCTAGTACACGCTACGAGGCCAAGGCCCGGCGAGAGGGCCGCTCCTCGGCCTATCTCACATTCAAGAGAGTCTAAGCCTGCTTTCTAGTGCAGGCTGACCGTTTTCAATTCGTCTTCAGCAGCCTTGAAGAACGTGCTGGAGCGATTATCCGTCAGCAGGATCGGCGTGCCGTCGGCGCCGAAAAGTGCCCAAAGGTCCACGCCCGGATCGATATCCGGTGCTTCGGGAAAGCACTTCGAAACTTCTTCGGTGCGCATCTTGCGGATATACGCGACCTCTCCGTTGCCGATGCCGGCAAGCTCGGATTTCGTCAGGTGAGAATTCGCTTCTTTCATCAACATTCCTGTTCCTCCGGAAGAAGGGACCAACAGCCGAATGGGGCCGTTGTCCTACTGTGAGACCGAAATGTTAATTTTCTTCACCATGCGCGCCGGTTCCGGACGAATGAGGTCGACGGCAAGCAATCCGTTCTTAAGGCTGGCGCCCAGAACCTGCATGCCATCGGCCAGCACGAAGGTGCGCTGGAACTGTCGGGCGGCAATGCCGCGATAGAGGTATTCGTGCTCGCCCTGTTCGACCTGGCGGCCGCGGATCAACAACTGGTTCTCTTCGGTTGTGACGTCGAGTTCTTCTTCGCTGAAGCCAGCGACGGCAAGCGTGATGCGCAGGCGCTCGGGAGCACCGTGACCGGCGGCAATCCGTTCGATATTGTAGGGCGGATAACCGTCACTTGCCTTGGAGATACGCTCCAGCGTCTTTTCCATGGCGTCGAAGCCCAGAAGCAGCGGGCTGGCGAAGGGTGTCATGCGGCTCATCTTTCAAGTCCTTGATGCAAGCGACCTTTCCGGACCTCAAGCGCAGCATCCGGATGCCGTTAATATGGGAAGGCTGCGTCTTTTGCGCAAGCCTCGTGCCGCTGCCGGCAAACACACGAGCCGGGCTTCGCTGATCGCTTGACAATTGCCATGGCCGCTCGCATCAAATCGTCGCCCGCAGCGGCCGGGCCGATTTGCGACGGAAAGATAAACGAACGGTGCCCGCCGCGACGAGCACCTTGGGGAATGGAAGACGGAATGGCGAAGCCTAGAAAGATCATCATCGACACCGATCCCGGCCAGGACGATGCCGCAGCCATCATGCTGGCATTCGGCAGCCCTGAAGAGCTGGAGGTACTGGGCATCACGACCGTCGCAGGCAATGTGCCGCTCTCCTATACGAGCCGCAATGCGCGCATCGTGTGCGAGCTATGCGGCCGGCCGGACATGAAGGTTTTCGCAGGCGCCGACGCGCCGATGGCGCGCAAGCTGGTCACGGCCGAGCACGTGCACGGGAAAACCGGCCTCGACGGTCCGGAACTCAATGAGCCGGCGATACCGCTGCAAGAGCAGCATTCGGTCGATTTCATCATCGAAACACTCCGCCGCGAGCCGGAGGGCGCAGTGACGCTCTGCGCGCTTGGGCCGCTCACCAATATCGGCATGGCTTTCCAGAAGGCGCCGGACATCATTCCCCGCGTTCGTGAGCTGGTAATGATGGGGGGAGGCTTCTTCGAGGGCGGCAACATAACGCCGGCCG
Organism: Rhizobium sp. SVR5-2C; assembly: GCF_056755115.1. Classification (NCBI taxonomy): domain Bacteria; kingdom Pseudomonadati; phylum Pseudomonadota; class Alphaproteobacteria; order Hyphomicrobiales; family Rhizobiaceae; genus Rhizobium; species Rhizobium sp. SVR5-2C. Next base: position 54,800 of record NZ_JBNDHT010000018.1, read on the forward strand.
CGGAATTCAACATCTATGTTGACCCCGAAGCAGCCGAGATCGTCTTCGGTTCCGGCATTCCGATCGTGATGATGCCGCTTGACGTGACGCATCAGCTCCTGACGCAGAAGGGCCGGATCGAGCGCATGGCCGAGATTGGTACGGCGCCGGTAAAAGCGATGGTCGAGATGCTGGAATTCTTCGAGCGCTTCGATATCGAGAAGTATGGCTCCGATGGCGGACCGCTGCACGACCCGGCAGTTATCGCCTATCTGCTCAAGCCCGAACTCTTCAAGGGCCGTCACTGCAACGTCGAGATCGAGGTAACATCAGAACTGACCGCGGGCATGACCGTGATCGACTGGTGGCACGTGACCGATCGCAAGCGCAACGCCAAGGTGATGCGCTATGTGGATGCGGACGGCTTCTACGATCTGCTGATCGAGCGCTTCGCCCGCATCTGATTTTCAAACTGGTTGGCGAAAGACGCCTGAGGGATCAGGCGTCTTTTTCCGTGAAGGCGGTGTTGATGTCGGCTTCGGCTGCTTTCGGGCCGCCCTTGGCGACGCCGACCATGGCCGGGCGCAGAACGCGTTCGCCGATCGTGAAGCCAGCCTGGACGACCTGGACGACGGTGTTGTTCGGCACTTCGGTGTTCGGAACCTCGAACATCGCCTGATGGAAGTGCGGATCGAACTTCTGACCGACCGGCTCCAGCTTGCGAACGCCATGGCGCTCAAGCGCCGACAGCATGGAACGCTCGGTCATGTCGACGCCTTCGATCAATGTCGTAAGGCCAGCGTCGCCGCTCTCTTTTGCTTCCGGCGGGATGGACTCGAGCGCGCGGCGGAGATTATCCGAGACAGCGAGCATGTCCCGCGCAAAGCCGGCGACGGAATAGGACTTGGCATCCTTGACGTCGCGTTCGGTACGACGGCGCAGGTTATCCATCTCCGCAGCAAGGCGCAGATAGCGATCGCGCAGCTCAGCATTTTCCGCCTTGATGCGTTCGATGAGATCGGGCTCGGCCGGCGTTTCCGCGGTGGTTTCGTTCTCGACGTTTGCGGCAGCGTCGGCTGCGGCTTCGGCCGCGGCAGCGTCAGGTCCGTTTTTCGTCGTTTCGTCGATCATGACGGTCTCCGGTACTGGGGTTGTCTTGGGATGGGCCCGATATCGAGCTTTGACCGCAAAAAATCAAGTCTGCGTGACAAAGAAGGGGAAATTCCGGCTTTTACAAGGTGCCGCGCGAAAGCCTGGAAATCAGCTGTGCCGTGTAATCAACCATCGGCACTATGCGCGAATAATTGAGCCGCGTCGGTCCGATGACGCCGACGGCGCCAACGATGCGATCGTCCTCGTCCCGATAGGGCGCGACGATGAGCGAGGAGCCGGAGAGCGAAAAAAGCTTGTTCTCCGAGCCGATGAAGATCCGCACACCCGGACCGGTTTCGGCAAGATTCAAGAGCTCGATCAGGCTGTCTTTCTTTTCCAGATCGTCGAAGAGCATCCGGAGGCGGTCAAGGTCTTCCACGCCCGCAAGGCCCTCCAGCAGATTGGAGCGTCCGCGAATGATGAGCTGCGGCGGCTTGCCTTCATCGGCGGTGCCCGACCATACGGCGATACCGCGCTCGACGAGCTGCTGGGACAATGCGTCCAGTTCGTTGCGGACATTCTCTTTCAAATGGCTGAGCTGCTTGCGCAATTCCGGCAGCGTCTGGCCGCTCATATGCGCGTTGAGGAAATTCGCGGCCTCCGTCAGCTGCGCTGAAGTGACGCCTGCGGGCAATTCGATGATGCGGTTTTCAATCTGGTCGTGATCGCCAACGAGGACGGCAAGCGCCTTGGTGGGTTCCAGCCGGATAAATTCGACATGCTTGAGGATCGGATCGCTCTTCGACGTGATGACAAGGCCGGCGCCGCGCGAAATGCCCGAAAGCATCCGGCTTGCCTCGTTCATCATCGATTCCATCGCATTGTCACGGCTTTCGGGCCGAACCTGTCGCTCGATAGTCGCACGATCTTCCGCGGAAAGGTCGCCGACCTGCATAAAGGCATCGACGAAGAAGCGGAGACCGCCCTGCGTCGGCAAGCGTCCGGCGCTGACATGCGGCGAGTAGATCAGGCCCAGCTCTTCCAGATCGCTCATCACGTTGCGCACGGAAGCCGGCGATAGCGACATCGGCAAAATGCGGGAGAGATTGCGTGAGCCAAGCGGCTCGCCGTTTTCCAGATAGCCTTCGACGATGCGACGGAAGATTTCCTTGGAGCGTTCATCCAGCGCAGCAACGGCATCCGAAATCGACGTCGACCTGAACCCCATGAACTTCCTTGCACCCGCGCTGCCAACAATCACCCCGAAAATATAGTCAATCTCGCCCCCGAGGCAAAAGGGAATTTGCAAATGGCTGCCGCCAATCGTAGAAGCGGTCAACACCATAAACCATTGCATGATGCTGTCAGAAAACCGCTGACACTTTTCGGTATCTTGCTTCAGGAGATTAGAATGCGGCCTTCAGGCAGAAAAACCGACCAGATGCGCAAGGTCACGTTCGAGCGCAATTTTTCCAAGCATGCGGAAGGCTCCTGCTTGGTGAAATTCGGCGATACGCATGTGCTCTGCACCGCGAGCCTTGAAGACAAGACGCCGCCATGGCTGCGCAACACCGGAAAGGGCTGGGTCACGGCCGAATACGGCATGCTGCCGCGGGCGACCGGCGAGCGCATGAAGCGTGAGGCGGCAGCCGGCAAGCAGGGTGGACGCACCCAAGAAATCCAGCGCCTCATCGGCCGTTCGCTTCGCGCCGTTGTCGATCTCAAGGAACTCGGAGAACGCCAGATCACGCTCGACTGCGACGTCATCCAAGCTGACGGCGGCACGCGGACCGCCTCGATTACCGGCGCCTGGATTGCGCTCTACGACTGCCTGAAGTGGATGGAAGCCCGCAACATGATCAAGGTCGAGCGCGTGCTCAAGGATCATGTCGCCGCAATTTCATGCGGTATCTTCGCCAGCCAGCCGGTGATCGACCTCGATTATCTTGAAGATTCTTCGGCCGAAACCGATGCGAATTTCGTCATGACGGGCGCCGGCGGCATCGTTGAAATTCAGGGCACCGCCGAAGGCACACCCTTCACGGACGAGGAGTTTACCACGCTGATGACGCTGGCGAAGGCCGGCATTGCAGAACTCGTCGAGATGCAGAAACAGGCGATCGCCGGATGACTGCCTTGCTGGAAGGCATGCTGGAAACCGCGCTCTACGCGGACGATCTCGACAAGGCCGAGGCTTTCTACGAAGGCGTGCTCGGTCTTGCCAAGATCGCGCGTGGTGGAGACCGGCATGTATTCTTCCGCTGCGGGCAAGGCGTGCTCCTGATCTTCAACCCCAACGAGACGGTCAAGCCGCCGGCGGCCGATGCCTTGCAGGTGCCACCGCATGGCACGAAAGGTCAGGGTCACGCATGCTTCCGCGTGTCAGCTGAAAACATCGATGTCATGGCGGCACAGCTCAAGGCCGCCGGCATCGACATTGAATCCGAAGTGCACTGGCCGAACGGTGGCCGCTCGATCTATTTCCGCGATCCGGCAGGAAACAGCCTCGAATGCGCCGAAGCCAGAATCTGGGGCATCAAATAGGACCGACCATGCGCACGCTTGACACGAAGACGATCGTCGTCGCCAGCCACAATGCCGGCAAGATCCGCGAGATCCAGGACCTGATCGGTCCGCTCGGCTTCATCGCCAAATCGGCAGCAGAGCTCAACTTCGTCGAGCCGGATGAGACAGGCACGACCTTCGAGGAGAACGCGACGATCAAAGCGCTCGCATCCGCGAAGGCAGCAAATATGCCGGCGCTTTCAGACGATTCCGGGCTAGTCATCGATGCACTGGACGGCGCTCCCGGCGTCTATACGGCCAACTGGGCCGAGACTGCGGATGGCAAGCGCGATTTCGCGATGGCGATGGAAAAGGTGGAACAGGCACTGGAAAAAGCCGGAGCCATGAAGCCCGAGCAGCGGACGTCACGCTTCGTCAGCGTGCTCTGCCTCGCTTGGCCGGACGGACATACGGAGCTCTTCCGCGGCGAGGTCGAAGGAACCGTCGTCTGGCCGCCACGCGGCAGCCAGGGTTTCGGCTACGATCCCGTCTTTCAACCGGAAGGCTACGGCATCACCTTCGGCGAGATGAGCGCCGAAGAGAAGCACGGCTGGAGCATCGGCAAGCCGCAGGCGCTGTCGCACCGGGCGCGCGCGTTCAAACTCTTTGTCGAAACCTGCCTGGAAGCGTAGGGTCGGTTCGTGGAGATTCTCGATACGGCAAGCCTGACACGCGATGCGACGCTTCTACCCGACACGGGAGAGCCGGGTTTCGGCGTCTATGTGCATTGGCCATTCTGCGCGGCGAAGTGCCCGTACTGCGACTTCAACAGCCATGTCCGTCACCAGCCCGTGGATCAGGAGCGGTTCACCGCAGCCTTCCTCAGGGAGATGGCTTCCGTTCGCCAGATGAGCGGGCCGAAAACTGTGACGAGCATCTTCCTCGGCGGCGGCACGCCGTCGCTCATGAACCCGGCGACCGTTTCGGCGATCCTGGAGGGCATTGCGAAGCACTGGCACGTGCCTGATGGCATCGAGATCACCATGGAGGCCAATCCGTCGAGCGTCGAGGCTGAGCGCTTCCGGGGCTATCGCGCGGCGGGCGTCAACCGTGTGTCGCTCGGCGTTCAGGCCCTGAACGACCGCGACTTGAAGTTCCTCGGTCGCCTGCACGACGTCGCCGATGCGCTGAAGGCGATAAAGCTGGCGCGCGATATCTTCCCGCGCATGTCCTTCGACCTGATCTATGCGCGCCCGGACCAGACGGTAGAGGCGTGGGAGAAGGAGCTGAAGGAAGCAATATCCTACGCCGTCGATCACCTCTCGCTCTATCAATTGACGATCGAGGAGGGCACGCCCTTCTACGGCCTGCACAAGGCCGGTAAGCTGATCGTTCCGGATGGCGATCAATCGGCGGCGCTCTATGAAGCGACACAGCAGATCACGGCGCGCGAAGGCATGCCGGCCTACGAGGTTTCCAATCACGCGCGGCCCGGCGCCGAAAGCCGGCACAACCTGACCTACTGGCGCTACGGCGATTATGCCGGGATCGGCCCCGGCGCACATGGCCGCCTGACGCGGGGCCCTGAAAAGATTGCAACGGCCACCGAGCGCAAACCGGAGGCCTGGCTCGAGCTTGTCGAACGCGATGGCCATGGCATTCTGGAGCAGGAACGGCTCGGCTATGACGAGCAGGCCGACGAGCTGCTCTTGATGGGCCTGCGGCTGAAAGAGGGCTTGGACCTTGCCCGCTGGCAGCAGCTTTCCGGCCGGGACCTCGACCGCAAGCGCGAGGAAATTTTACTGGAACTTGGCTTTATCGAGCGCATCGGCAATTCCCGGCTTCGCTGCACGCCCGCCGGCATGCTCATCCTCGATTCCGTCGTCGCCGATCTCGCCTGCTGAGGCTCAGACGGGGCGCCTTTTCCCAAGCGACATCAGCCGTCCGTCGATGGCTGCCAGACCGGCTGCGATCATTGCCATGCCGATCAGGTGTTTCACCTGCAGCTGCTCTCCGAGGACGATCGCGCCCAGCAGGATGGCACTGACCGGGATCAGGAAAGTCACCAGCGCCAGGTTCGTCGCACCCGCCGTTGCCAGAATGCGGAAGAAAAGCACGTAGGCGATTGCCGTCGAAAGCAGGGCGAGACCGAAAAGCGCCAGCCAGGTCTCGATGCCGGGTGCAGGCAGGGCCCAAGGACGGTCGGCAATCAGCGCTATCGGCAGCATCAGGATCGTTGAAGCGGTGACCTGCCCTGCGGCCGGCAGCAGTGGCGGCATGCCCATGGCCCGAAAGCGGCGTCCCCAGATGCCGGCGAATGAATATGAGATCGCGGCGCCAAGGACCGCAAACTGCGCCAGCACATTCGAGCCGAGATCGTGAAGCGCCTCGAAGCCGATCATATAGGCGACCCCGGCAAAGCCGATGAGCACGCCGATCAGGCGATTGCCGGTCATCTTCTCGTCAGCGGTTAGGAGATGAGCCACAACGACGGTGAAGAGCGGTGTCGTGGCATTCAGGATCGAAGCCAGGCCGCTTGCAATGTGCGTCTGCCCCCAAACGATGAGGCAGAAGGGGATCATGTTGTTCAGCACCCCCATGCCGAAGAAAGCAGCCCAGCTCTTGCCGTCGCGCGGCATGGAATGCCCCATGATCCGCACGATGATATTGAGGGCGATTGCCGCGAGCAGCACGCGACCCGCGACGATGGTAAACGGCGGCAGCGCTTTGACGAGAATGCCGTTGAAGAGGAAGGACCCGCCCCAGAGCAAGGACAAGATCAGCAACATGCCCCATTCGGCTGGGCCCATCTGTTTCTGCTGCATGCCACTCTTCCTCCCGTTCTACGGTGGGTTAGGCTTTAACGGTCCGTCGCGCCACCCGTTTCTTGCGCTCCAACTTCGGCAAAGCTGCGAATTATGCTCGTTGAACTGTTCTTCGCAATTCCGTTTGAACATCGCTTTCCTGCTGATATTATTTCGTGAATTCAGCTTCGACAAACGAGTCTTTTTCGATCTACGCTTTAGCTGAGCTAAATCATGAGCGAATATCTGCCTTCCCTTTCGGCCCTAAGGGCTTTCGAAGCGGCCGCGCGGCATCTAAGCATGACGATGGCGGCAAAGGAGCTGAACGTCACTCCCGGCGCCGTCAGCCTGCAGATCCGCGATCTGGAGGCCGCGCTCGGCGTACGGCTTTTCGAGCGGAAGGCGCGGGCGATTTCTCTCACCGTGGAGGGGGCCGATTACTTTACGACGCTGCGTGCCGCCTTCCGGCTGGTGCGGGAGGCGACAGCGGCGATCACCGCGCGGGCGCGCGGTTCCGTGCTGAACGTCACCTGCACGGCAGGCTTTGCGACCTATTGGCTCGTGCCTCGGCTGAGACGCTTCGAGGAGACCCATCCGGAGATCGACGTGCGCATCAGCGCCTCGCATCGCGTGCTCGACTTTCAGCGGGACGGCATCGATCTGGCGATCCGACATGGGCTCGGTGGCTATGACGGGCTCGTCAGCGAGCGGCTTGTGGATGACGAACTGGTGCCCGTCTGCATCCCACGGCTGGCAGAACAGCTTGGGAAGCAGCCTTCCCCGGACATGCTTGCCGGCTTCCAGCTCATCCACGATGTCTACCGCCAAGACTGGAAGCTTTGGCTGGAGGCTGCAGGCGCGACGAAGGTGGATCCTTCGCGCGGGCCAATCTTCATGCATGGGAACGGCGCCTATGACGCAATGAAGGCGGGGCTGGGTTTTGCCTTGATGCGGCGGTCGTTCCTGGAGAAAGAACTCGCCGCAGGCTCAGTGGTTGCACCCTTCCTTCTCGGGGTCGCGAGCCGCCTCGCCTTTCATCTCGTTTATCCGGGCGCCGCCCTTGAGCGTCCGGCTGTCGCGGCCTTCCGGCGGTGGCTGCTTTCGGAAGCGAAGAGCTGAGGGCTCTCGCACCGGCACAGCATCCTCCAAAAACTTGACAAAATTACTCATAAAAAGGTTTTCTTTTGGCTTTTTCATGACTATTAGACTCATGTTTTTTTGAAATGAGCTCCCAAGGGTCATGAGGCAATGAAAAATCACCTTTTTACAATGAGATTGCTGCGCACATCGGCATTAACGGGGGCTGCAATGGCCCATCTTCTTCTGCCTGCCGCCGCACAGGACGCGGCTACCAGTGGGCAAGAGGATGACGGAGCGACAGTGCTTCAGGACATCATCGTCAATGGCGGCAGCGGCGGCGTGATCCAGGCGGACGGTTATGTCGGCAAGAGCAGCGCCACCGGCGCAAAGACCGACACACCCTTCATCGAGACGCCGCAATCGATCTCGTCGGTGACCGAACAGCAACTGAAGGATCGCAATCCTCAGACACTTCTCGACACGATCGCCTACACGCCCGGCACCCGCGTCGGCGCCTATGGTTTCGATCCGCGTTTCGACAGTTTCACCGTGCGCGGCTTCGACGTGACCTACACGGGCGTGTTCCGCGACAACCTGCGTCAGCCGGGCGCCGGCTCCTCGATTTTCAAGACGGAGCCTTACGGTCTTGAGGGCGTTTCGATCCTGCGCGGCCCCTCCTCTGCGCTCTATGGCGCCACGGGTGCCGGCGGTCTCTTCAATCTGATCACCAAGCGCCCGACGGAAGAGCCTTACCACGAGATCATGGGGCAGTTTGGCACCGATCAACGCTATCAGGGCCAGTTCGACTTCTCCGGACCCGTCAACGATGAGGATCCTTTCTACTATCGCGTGACCGGTCTCTACCGCGACGCCGAGACGGAGCAGGTCAGCGTTCCCGACGATCGCGCCTACATCGCGCCGGCCTTCATGTGGAAGCCGGACGAGGACACCAAGCTGACGATCCTCGGAGAATACTCCAGAACCAAGACCGGCGGGACGGCGGCCTACTACAACGATCCGGTTACCGGCGAGGTGACGGACTATTTTGCCGGCAATCCGGCCTTCAACGACTCGGTCCAGAACCAGGGCCGCATCGGCTATGAGTTCGAGCATCGGCTGAACGATACCTTCGTGTTCCGCCAGAACGCTCGCTTTTCGACACTCAACATCGATGCCGATTGGGCCTTCGCATACGCCCCGAACGCCATTGATCCGACGCTTCTCGACCGCAGTGCCGGTACTTTCGACGAGCGGCTGACGACTTTCACGATCGACAACCAGCTCGAAGCCCAGTTCGACACCGGCGCCCTCGATCACACACTTCTGACCGGCCTGGAATTCACGCGGCTGCGTTGGCGCTCGCTCGACGGCCGTGGCGTCTCTCCACCACTCGACACGAACAATCCGGATGCCGGTTCGCCCGTCCCGCGCATCGATTTCCAGACGCGCACCGTTCAGGACCAATGGGAGACCGGCACGTATGTCCAGGACCAGATCCGCTACGACGCCTGGATTCTGACGGTCGGCGGGCGCTACGACTGGGTTTGGAGCGACACCAAGAACACTGATCTCGTGACCGACGCCGTCGATACTTACTCGCAGAACGACAACGAGTTCACCGGTCGAGTGGGCCTGACGTACGAGACCGATTTTGGCCTCGCGCCCTACGTCAGTTACTCCACCGCCTTCTCGCCGAATGCCGGCATCAATCAGGCGACCGGTCAGCCCTTCAAGCCGACCGAAAGCGAACAGGAAGAGATCGGCGTCAAATATCTTCTGCCGGACACCAACATGATGCTCACGGCCGCGCTGTTCAACATCGATCAGAAGAACAGCCTGTATTACGAGGTCGTCAACCTGCCTTCAGGTCCCGCCAACATCCAGGTCCAGCGCGGCAAGATCCGCTCGAGAGGCCTCGAGCTCGAGGCCAATGCCAGCCTTGACAACGGCCTCTCCCTCATCGCCGCCTATACTTATACGGATGCGAAGATCCTCGAAGGCACTACAGGTACGGTCGGCAACTACGTCTCGTCCGTGCCGAGGCATATGGCCTCGCTCTGGGCGAACTACACGTTCCAGGAGCCTAGCCCGGTGTATGGTCTCGGCGTCGGCCTCGGAGCCCGCTACATCGGCAAGAGCTATGGCAGTGACTACAACACGACGCAGAACAGCGCCCGCGTCCTCTTCGACGCAGCCGTCAGCTACGATTTCGCGGCCCTCGACAAGAAGTACGATGGCCTCAGCCTGCAAGTGAACGCCACCAATCTGTTCGACCGTCGTGAGCCCGTCTGCTCTGCAGGCTTCTGCTACCGCGACCAGGGCCGCGCGGTGATCGGCACGCTGCGCTACGCTTGGTAACCCGATGGCAAGCGGTGGCGACATGAAGATGGGTGACAGGTCGTTTGACCTGTCTCCTGCCTTTTCCGGCGAGCATGCTTGGTGCCGGGACAAGATGATGCTCAGCGAGGAGCTTGCCGACGGCGTGCCGCTGCCTGCCTTCTTTCGCGACGGCGGCTTCCAGCGCGCGGTTGATCGCTACGGGGAGGTTTCGGGAGGCAGCGACCGGCGCGCCGTCGTCTCCATGTGGTCGCTCTATTATTTCTCGGGACTTTCCATCCCCTATCTGCTTGCGAAGCGCTTGGCGGCGCAGGCGCTTCCCGTTGGATTCGCAGGCATGACGATTGCGCTGGAGGAGAGCGGTTTGCCGCGCTCTTTCGGCGTTCCGCACGCCGGCACCATGGAAGACAAGATCGAGACCGACAGTTTCGAGGCCGTGCGTCCGCTGCTTGAAACCCATCTTGGCGAGGTCGTGACGCTTCTCAAGGCTTGCGGCATCTCGCCGAAACTCTGCTGGAACAATGCCGCCGTCTATATCGACTACGCGTTGCGGTTAACCGAGCGGGGAGCACCATCGATCGGTCCCGATCTACCAATTTTTGTTAACAGCAGCCTTCCGGATGGAAGCGCGAATCCGTTTTGCGGCTGCCTCAGCTACCTGGATGAGGACGGCGAGCAGGTCGCACGGCGCAAGATTTGCTGCCTTCGATACATGCTTCCCGGAATTCCAAGCTGCGGCAAGCTCTGCGCACTGCCGAACCAGAGGAACCAGCGATGACCCAGTTTCTTATCAGCCGGCGGGATCTGCTCGCCGCAGCGTCCGTTGTTCTTTGCGCTCCAAATATCGCAAAGGCGCAGACGCGCTGGCCGCTGAGCTTCACCGATGCTACCAGCCGCAAGGTGACGATCAAGAAGAAGCCGGAAGCCGTGATCCTCGCGACTGGCTTCAACATTGTCCCATTGTCGCTGATCCATCCCGACCCCGTCAGCCTGCTCGCCGGCTGGTCGACCGACATGAAAGGCGACAATCCGTTCATCTACGAGGCGTTCCGGAAGAAGTTTCCGGCTATCGAGAACGTCCCAATCGTCGGCAACGGCCACGCGGATGGCCTATCCGTGGAGACGGCGCTGTCGCTGAACGCCGATCTTGCGATCATGAGCATATGGCAGGCCGATAGCGAAGTGGGGCAGCTCGCCATCCAATATCTCGACTCGGTCGGCATCCCGGTCGTCGTCGTCGATATCAATCGCGATCCGCTGAACACAACACCGCGCGACATGCGCCTCCTCGGCCGGATCTTCGAGCGAGACCAGCAGGCCGAGGCGTTTGCCCAGTTCTTCGAGATGCGGCGCGAGCGCATCAGAACCAGAGCAGCGGGCGCGACGGATACCCGCCCTCTTGTGCTGATGGATGCCTTTCCGAGCGACATCCGGGGAAGCTGGGCAATCGGCCGGACGGGACTTGGCGAATTGATCACTCTGGCCGGGGGGCGCAACGTCGCCAGCGACAACCTTCCTCCGCAGGGCGGGCCGGTGACGGCCGAGTATGTCATTGCAGCCGATCCTGACATCTACATTGCGACCGGATCGCCAGGTGGGACCTATACGACCTTTTCCATCGGCCCTGGCGTCGATCCGTCGGAAGCCCGGCGCACGCTGGAAGAAACCGTAAAGATGCCAAATCTTGCGCCGCTGAAGGCGGTCCGGGAAGGCAAGGTGCACGGCATGTGGAACTTCTTCAATGCCGTGCCACTGAACATTCTGGCCGCCGAAGCGGTCGCGACCTGGGTCAGGCCCGACCTCTTCGGTGACGTCGATCCGGCAGGCAGCCTTTCCGAGCTCAACGAGCGCTTTGCTGCCGTGCCTTTCGAAGGCGCCTATTGGGCGAGCCTCAAGTCCTAGAGCCTTTCAAGGCGCTAATGGCGGCTTGAGGCGCCGGCCGCGAAGAGGCTTCCGGTCGGCGTCTGCAGGAACATATCGAGCGGAATGTGCTCCTGATGCAGGAAGCCGGCTGCCGGTAGCAGGCCATCGCGGACCATTTCGATGACGGCAACGACGGAGGCCGAGGTTGTCCAGGCGATCGCAGTGCGGCGTGCACCGGCAATCTCGATCGGATAATAGGCCCGCACGAATTCCTTGCGCCGGAGGCTTCCTGCCTCTGTGCCCTCGGCAGCGACATGGACATAGACCACATCGTCCTCCACGGGCGGCTTGGCATTGGTCAGGATTTCGCCGGCGAGCTTTCGCTGCTCGCGCATCAACAGCTCATGGAAGAAGAAATTCATCAGGTCCATATGGCCCGGGTACCGCATCGTCTTGTAGTCGAGATTGTCGACCTTGCCGCGCAGCGTATCGCACATGGTGCCCAGGCCGCCCGACGTGGTGAAAGCTTCGAGCTTGACGCCCTCGACATAGATCGTCTCATGCCACTCCATCGGTGAGACGAGCTTGCGTACGCCGCCCTCGATCACCTCGCAATCGTTCAGGTATTCGTTGACGACGCCCTCCGGCGACCAGTTGAAGGCATAGCCCAGCAAACCGGTCGGATTCTGCGGCAAAGCGCCGACGCGCATGCGGATCGAGCGGCAGCGGTCGAACCCGTCGGCCAGGCTTGCCCCGACGATACCGACGAAGCCGGGCGCCAGACCGCATTGCGGCGCCATCAGGCCGCGCGAAGTCTTCGAGAGCTCGATGATGAAATTGGTGGTCGGTACGTCTTCCGTGAGATCGAAATAGTGGATACCGGCGGCATGTGCGGCGCGGGCAAGCTCGATGTTCAGGTGATAGGGCAGACAGGACAGCACCGCCTCGACGCTCGACAGCAGCTCGGCCACGACAGCCGGGCTCGATATGTCGCCCGTCCGGCACACGAAAGGTACCTC
>NZ_JBNDHT010000019.1:0-64932 GCF_056755115.1 Rhizobium sp. SVR5-2C
GCCTATGGCTATGGTTGGTTCGAGCGGAGCCTTGGCGGCGAGAACGTGCATTTCGCCTGGGGCTACGGCGGCCAGATGCTCTACATCGTGCCTTCGCTCAAACTGACTGTGGTGATGACCTCGCAGGAGAGCGGACCATCGGCGCGAAACGGCTATCGGGATGCACTGCACGGCGTGCTGGCGGAGATCATAAGTGCGATGCGGGCTGCCTGAGCCCGGCGGCAAATTCATCGGCTGCTAAAGTTTTACCGAAGCTTCCAATAAAACTGCAAATCGGAGGCGGTAGAGTGCGCGACAGAATCGGGAGTGAGCTGTGCTTCTGGACCTGCGCACGATCTATTTCATTATCGCCGTGAGCTGCCTTGTTCTGGGCGTTCTCCAGTTTGCCGCCTATGCGACTGGCCGCTTCGAACGCTGGCCGCTCTGGTGGGGCGGGAGTAACCTGCTTGTCGGCATCGGCTCCCTCCTCGTGGCGTTGCGTGAGTTTGCTCCACCCTATGTCTCCATCGACGGTGGAAATGTGATAACCATTGCTGGCTACATGCTGATGTTCTTCGCTGTGCGCATCTTCGCAGGACGGCCCATCGCATGGCGATCCTGCTGGCTGGTCATTCCTGCGGCCTGCCTGCCGGTCGTGTTCTTCATGAGCAATCCGGAAGCGGTCTCCGCGCGGCTCCTTTATGTCTCAATCATCTGCGGCCTCTGCGATCTTGCCGTCGCGCGGGAGGCACTCGGCATGGCAAGGCGCGAGAGGCTTTATTCGGCTGGTCTTCTTGTCGGGTTATATGCATCCACGACGATGATCTTTGCTGTGCGAAGTTTTCTCGCGGCGACAGGCAGGATCGGCGGGCCGGATCCCTTCGGCAGCAGTCCGATCCATAGCTGGATGGCCGTATCGGCCGTGGTCTTCGTCATGCTCCGCAACATGGTGATGGTGCTGATCGCCGCCGAGCGCAGCGGCAACAAGCTGATTGCGCTCGCCCGGCGGGATCCCCTGACCGGCACGCTGAACCGGAGCGGGCTTGCCGGCTATTTTTCCAGCCTCAAGGCCCAGAGTGTTTCGCTGCTCGTCATCGACATCGATCACTTCAAGACGCTCAACGATACCCATGGACACGCCGTCGGCGACGACATTCTGCGGATTTTCGCCGCCGCCGCGCAGGGTCTGCTCCGCAAGGAGGATGTTCTCGCGCGCCAGGGCGGCGACGAGTTCGTGGCGGTGCTGCGCGGCCAGCCGCTCGATGCGGCGGTCGCGGTCGCCGAGCGCATCCGCGACGCGCTGACGGAAGCCGTCGCCGTGCGTCCCGATCTTGCAGCCTCGCCGACGCTCAGCATCGGCGTCGCCGAAGGAAAGGCGGGACTGGAAAGCCTCGATGCCATCCTGCAGAGGGCCGACGAAGCGCTCTATCGCGGCAAGCGGCAGGGCCGCGACCGCGTGGAAGCCTACCGGCCGGAGCACCAAGCGGCATGAAGCACGCCGCCTGCCTTTAATTCCCAGCCTTCCGTGCCTCCATATCGTAGCCGTCGGTCAGTGTTTTCAAGAATGCGACGACATCGGCGATTTCCGCATCATCGAGGGCCGGCTGCTGACCCGGCTTGCGGTCGAGTGGCGCGTCGATCACGTCGACATTGGTGCGATACTGCTCCGGCAGATCGTCATATTTCAGCACGCTTCCGTCGGCAGCCTTTGGATAGATAGTCTCCGGATTGGTGTCGCGCTTGACGTAGAAGCGGACCACATCGTCCAGTGTGTGGAAGACGCCGTTGTGGAAAAAGACATGACGCGCGGCGGCGTTGCGGAGAGTCGGGGTCTTGAAGAGGCCGCAATTGGCCGCTTGCGCGGAATAATCGTCGTGGCGCAGCGGCCCGCAGATGCCGAGATCGAAATAATGCGGATCGGCATTAGCCGGAATGGCTCCATTTCGCGGCGCGCCGAGCGCTTCGAATTCATAGTCCGTGAAATCGGGGAAGCGGCCGTCGGCCGTCACCTTGTCGAGATGGCATGACGCGCAGTTGCCCTTCTTCGGATCGTCGAAAAGCTTGAGCCCGCGCATCTCGGCCGCCGAAAGCGTGGCTCTGCCGCGCAGGTAGGCGTCGTACTTGCTCGAATAGGAATGGAAGGATGGCTCCTCGATCTGATAGCGCGCGAGTGCGAAGCCGGCTTCGGCGACCGCCATGTCCTGATCGGCGAGAATTCCGGCCCCGAAAAGCGCAGACAGTTCGTCGCCGTAGCGTTTCTTGATCTTGCGGTAGAGGGCAGCCTTGTCCGCATTGGCCATCTCGAAGGGCGACATCAGCGGGCCTGTAGCCTGCTCTTGGAGCGAGTCGGCTCTGCCATCCCAGAACATGCCACCCTGTGGCACCAGGTCCGGGGCGGTCGAATCCGCCTTGATGCCAGCCTGCGCAGTCATGGGTCCGACAGGTGCGGTGGGCGCATTGGCAAGCGATACGCCAGATGCCTCGGTCATCGGCGCCGCCTCCGCCGCTTCGTCGGCAGCGCTCTCTGCCCCGACGGCGAAAAGGGGTGTCGCCGCCTTGTAGGTCAGGCTAGGCACCGCGCGAAGTCCCGGCTGGTCGAGATGAGGGCCGCCGAGCTGCACCACGCGATCGTTTGCCGGCGCGTAGTGATTGTTCGGGTCGTGGCAGCTGGCGCAGGACATCTGTCCGCCTGCCGATAGCGCCGGATCGTAGAACATTTTCTGACCGAGCCGCGCAACCGCACTTAGCGGTGTCGCGCCGGCTTGCGCGGCCGGCTCCAGCTTTTGGCTCGCCATGCCGATGGCTGCACTCGCGAATGAAATGCCCGCGAGCGCCACCAGGGAAACGGCCTGTCTATAGGATATGCCGGACAATGCCGTTTTCCTCTTCTCTGTTTAGGCAGCCGGCTCGCCGGTCTTCGTGTCGAGGATCAGCTTGGCGGCGTTCCCGTTAGACCAATCGAACATATTGTCGAGCGATCCGGCAATGGCATCGAAGGAGCCGCCGCCAATGCGCTGGCCGCCCATCCAGTTATCTTCGATGAAGCGCAGAACGGAGGTCTGATCCGTCAGCGTGTGGTCGACATAGTTGGCCTTGGCGTAGGGCGAGATAACGAGCAGCGGCTGGCGCGTGCCGTAGCCGCAGCGGCCCTGCGCCGGCTTGCCGTCGACGCCCGGCAGCGGCGTGCCTGTGCCGCAGGTGCCGTCGTTCAGGACGTCATAGCCCTTCACCGGAATATTCGACGGATTGACCACGGCATGGGCGTGATCGTACCAGCCGTCGGAATCGTCATAGAGGATGATGATCGCCGTGTCTTTCCAGTCCGGAGAATTCTGGACCGCGTTGATGGCGGTCGTGACGAATTCCTGCTCGTCGAGCGGATCGGAATAGCCGGCATGGCCGTCCTGGTACGCCGGAGCCTTCAGGAAGCTGACGGCGGGCAGGTTGCCGTTCTTCAGCGCGGCGTAGAAATCGGTCATGTCGTACTGGTGGTTGGCGCCGCCGTCATTGCCGGTGCCGATCGCCCCGACGGAGGAAGGCCGTTTATGCTGCGGGTTGGCCGTCGAGGCATAGTACTGGAACGGCTGATGGTGAGGGATGTAGTCGGCACTGCTCGTCTTCGTCACGTCCGAGGTCGTGGCGCGTTTGCAGCCGGTCGTGCCGTCGCTGTTAGTCGCGGTCAGGTCGAAGCCGCCCTCGAAGAAGCCCCAGGTGATGCTGCGGGCATTCAGGAGGTCGCCGATGTTCTTGCCGTACATCAGGGCCGTCTGGCCGGCCGAGCAGCCGTCGCCCGTCGGATCGAAGTCGCTGATTGCCGTCCAGCCGCCGTTACCGTCCGGCACGATCCTACCCTTGGAATAGGTACCGTCCTTTTCAAGCGTGTAGCCCGGCGGGAGGATGACCCCGTTGGTCTGGCCGGAGATGAGGTTCAAGGCGCCCGGCGTCGAGGGGCCGAAGTTGGTCGAGAAGGAATTGTCATTCATGGCGTAGCGCTGAGCGTAATTCCACAGCGCTGTGACGGTGTTGCCGTCATAATAGCCCATGACCTGGCCCTTGGTGCCGAAGGAGCCGGCGCCGCCCTTTGTTCCGCGGCCGGTATTGGCAGGGAAGAGGTCCATGGCAAAATTGTCATAGGCTGCCTGTTCGGCGGTGTAGCCGTGATTTTGCGATTGCGTCGCGGCCTGGGTCCGATCGAGACGGAAGGGACCTGCAGCATCGGCGCCATTCGCGCTGTTGGTCTTGTTCGGATTGATGTCGAGCAGGTTGGCGGCGGCCAGCGTGTTGATGTCCGTCGGGGTATCGGCGGCGGCGGTGAACTTCGGCTCGCCCTCAACATTCGCAGCCTTCGGATAGGTCGCGAAATAGTGGTCGAACGATACGTTCTCCTGGAAAATGACGACCAGATGCTTGATGGGGGTCGCGGTATTCGGCGTCGCCGTGTCGGCGATCGCGGTGGAACAGAGCGAAACGAGAGCTATTGCGCTGCCGGCGGCCAGCGCGACCCGACGCGAGTATCGAACCATTATCGTATCCTCTTGCAGTGAAAGCGAAAGCCCGCGCGCGCAGTGGGGGTCCCGGAGGGCGCGGGCAGACAGTGGCTATCAATGCCATGTGTCGGCTGCGTAAAGCCTCGCGCTGTTCGCGGAGCAGCGTGCAAGTGATTTGAAATGGCTAACGGGTTGAAATAATTTTAATAATCATCGGTCCCGCACCCTTCGCAGGTGGCAGCGTGCTACACTATGCCACGCGGGATCGGTCAAGATGTCGCATAGAGGCCCCCGCGGAAAATCGTCCGCGGCCGGGCAAGCCGTCGCGGAGAGGACTCCGCGCCGGGTTGGTGTTTGTTACCGGGAAATCAGGCCGATATATCGACAACGCCGCAATCGCCGGCTTCGGAGGCGAAGGCGAGCAGCTTGCCGTTCTTGCTCCAGCTCATCGAGGTGATCGCGCCCTTGCCGGGGCGGCGGATCAACGCTTCCTTGCTGTCGGCAAGGCGGACGGCAAGGATCATGCCGTCGATGAAGCCGATTGCCAGGATATCTTCGGCCGGGTGGAACTTGACCGAAGTCGCCATGATGTTGGCGCGCGTGCCGAGTTCCAGTGGTGCCTTGCCCATCGGACCATCCTTGCCCTGGAACGGCCAGACGATCGCCGCCGGCGCTCCCGATGATGCAAGCCACTTGCCCTTGGGAGACCAGGAGAGCGACTTCACCTTGGCCGGATAGCCGGTCATGCGCATGTGGCGCGGCTCGTTGTTGGATTTGACCTCGAGCTTCCAGCCGTGCAGTGCATTTTCCTGCATCGTCGTCACCAGGAAGTTGCCCTCCGGCGAGAAGGTGACGCCGGTGTGAGCACCTTTCCATTCGAGGTCGACCGGCTTGGCGCTCGTCGCGACCCAGTGCAGCGAAACGCCATTATAGCGGGCTGCGGCAATGCGCAGGCCCTTCGGTGCGAAAGCGAGGCCCTCGACGGTGCGTTCTTCGGAGAATTCCTTCGTTTCGCCGTTGGAAAGACGGACGAATGTGCTCTTGCCATAGGAATAGGCGATGGCGCCCTGAGGACCTGCAGCGACCTGCGAAATCCACTTGCGCGGCGCGCTGGCAATTTCGCTGACGCTTGCATCGGCACCGATACGCAGCACCTTGCCGTCTTCGCCGCCGGAAATCAGGCTTTCGCTGTAGGGGTCGCGGATGCAGGTGAGCATGCCGCCCTGATGGGCTTCGGAAACCTTCTCGCCGCCATCCAGCCGGTGAAACGTGCCGTTGGCATTCGCGAAGAACGGAACATCACCTAAAAATTCGACGGCCAGGATGTGGCCGTCGAGATCAAGCGGTGCAACTGTCGGCATCAGGCGGCAGCCTCGCACGCCTTGAAGGATGCTTCGAGCTTTTCGCGGTCGAGTTCGCGGCCGATGAAGACGAGCCGCGTCTCGTGCTTCTCGCCGTCCTTCCACGGACGCTGATGGTCACCCTCGATGATCATGTGCACGCCCTGGACGACATAGCGCTCCGGATCGTCCTTGAAGGCGATGATGCCCTTGAGGCGCAGGATATTCGGGCCTTGCGTCTGGGTGATTTTCTGGATCCAGGGGAAGAAGCGCTCGGCATTCATCTCGCCGCCGCGCAGCGACACGGACTGAACCGTCACGTCATGGATGGCCGACATGGCGCCGTGATGATGGTGTTGGTCGTGATCATGACCATGATGGTGGTGATCATGGTCGTGATCGTGCGCATGGTGGTGATGGTCGTGATCGCAATCCGGACCGCACGCGTGGTCGTCGTGATCGTGTTCCAGGAAGTTCGGATCGTTTTCCAGCGCGCGTTCCAGATTGAAGGCACCTTGGTCGAGTACGCGGGCGAGATCGACGCCGGAGCGGCTCGTCTTGTAGACGCGGGCGCTCGGGTTGATGGCGCGCACGATGTCCTCGATCTGCGCCAGTTCCTCGGGCGTCACGAGGTCGGTCTTGTTGATGATGACGACGTCGGCAAAGGCGATCTGGTCTTCGGCCTCGCGGCTGTCCTTCAGGCGGAGCGGCAGGTGCTTGGCATCGACCAGGGCGACGACGGCATCGAGTTCCGTCTTGGCGCGCACGTCGTCATCCATGAAGAAGGTCTGGGCGACCGGCACCGGGTCGGCAAGGCCCGTGGTTTCGACGATGATGCCGTCGAAACGGCCCGGACGGCGCATGAGGCCTTCGACGACGCGGATCAGGTCGCCGCGCACCGTGCAGCAGACGCAGCCGTTGTTCATTTCATAGATTTCTTCGTCGGATTCGACGATGAGGTCATTGTCGATGCCGATCTCGCCGAATTCGTTGACGATGACCGCATATTTCTTGCCGTGGTTCTCCGACAGGATGCGGTTGAGCAACGTCGTCTTGCCGGCGCCGAGGTAGCCGGTGAGAACGGTAACGGGGATTGGCTTCTGCTGAGTCGGAATTGCGTCGGTCATGGGAACCTCGAAGAATGGGCTGGCCGCCGAAGGGGCTCGAAAATGGTCGGTCACATATAAGGAGTTGGAGGCGGCAGTTCAAAGGGTTTTATAATGTTATAAGATCACATTGCGGTTGACTGCTCTATCGGAGTTCGGACGCATCGAACGCATCCACGTCCTGCAGCAGTTCCACCAGCTCTTTTACAGAGTGCGCGATCAGCGCTTCACCCTTTTCGGCCGTGGCCGCGGCTGCGTTCCCTGCCGCGCCCCTATCGTTGAGATCGGACATTTTCCAGCCGAAGGCGTGCGGCCCGTATGCTCGCAGATGCGTGAAGCGCGCTGCGAATTCCGCCTGCCGCGAAGGAAAGTTCTCCGCCTTCGACATGGCGACCTGACGCGGATGCAGCGCCAACATCACCGAGGTTTCGATGTCGCCGCCATGGATGTCGATTGCCTTGTCCTCAGCGGAAATCACCGCTTCCGGTACGCCGAAGCGGGTCCAGCTGGTTGCAACGGCAAGCATGTTGAATTTCACCCGGGCCTCGGTTGCGACGATCGTCATCAGCGGCGAATTTCCGCCGTGGGCGTTCAGCAACACCAGTTTCCGGAAGCCAAGGCCGTGCAGCATTCCGGCAATTCCGAGCCAGCGGTGGATCGCTTCGCTGTAAGTCAGCGTCTTTGTGCCATCGACCTCCATGTGCTCGATAGAATAGCCGATCGGCTCCGCCGGCAGGAAGGTCACAGGCAAAGCGGAAGGAAGGGCGTCCTTCAACCGCTCGACTATCCCTTCGGCGATCAGTGTGTCAGTTTCGAACGGCAGGTGCGGCCCATGCTGCTCATGCGCGCCAAGCGGCAATACGGCGATCCAATTCCGGCGGTCTTCAGCCGGAGTTGAAGGATCGTTGTCGGCGAAGTTCCGGGCAGGTGCTGTCATACAGTTTCGATGCCCCTTGTTTATGACGTGAACCTGCGCAATGTCATAACGCAGCGTTGTCACGTCTTAAAGATCCAAGGGATGGCGATGGGGAAGAAGAACAAGGACGGCAAGAAGCAGAAATCCAAGAAAAAGGATCATACCGAATATACGGTCACCGATCTTTCGCCGGCTTTGACGCAGGCCGCGCGGTCCATGCGCACGGTGCTCTCTCGCAATCTCTTCCAGAGCGGGCTCTATGCCGGCCAGGATGGGGTCATTCTCTCGCTTGCCGAAGCCGACGGCATGACGGCAGGCGGGCTTGCGCAGAAACTCGGCGTCAAAGCACCGACCATGACCCGCACGATCGGCCGCATGGAAGCCCAGGGCTTCCTGGAACGCAAGCCGGACGCCGACGACGCGCGGCTGACGAAGGTCTTTCTCACTGAGCAGGGCCGTGGCAGCGTGAAAGCAATCGAGCAGGCAGCATCTGCCTGCGACCACCTGGCCACGCTCGACTTTTCCGACAAGGAAATCCGCAACCTCGTGCGCCTGCTGAAGGCAATCGATAATAACCTTCAGGCCGAGGCTGCACATTTCGAAGAGCCTGAGGAAATTTGACAATCAAATGAATTTCGGTTTGCCTCTCCGCGTTTAATCTTTTAATTAAATATTTTAAGGGGCGTTTTCGCACGCCCTACATCTCGCGCGGCGCAAGGCGGAGGATGCGTGGCTCAAAAGATCAAACTTTCAACGATTGCTGAAACGCTTGGTATTTCAACGGCAACTGTATCGCTTGCCTTACGCGATAGTCCGTTGGTGGCTGGCAATACAAGGGAAAAGATCAAGGAACAGGCGCGCACGCTGGGTTACATCTATAACCGTCGTGCTGCCAGTCTGCGAACATCTCGCTCGGGTATCGTCGGCGTCGTCGTGCACGACATCATGAACCCGTTCTACGGCGAAATCCTGAAGGCGATCGAAAGCGAGCTCGATCGCAGCCGCCATACCTTCATTCTGTCCAACCACTACGACTCAGTGGAGAAGCAACGCACCTTCATCGAGACGCTGCTGCAGCTCGGCGGTGACGGCGTCATCATGTCGCCGGCGATCGGGACACCGCTCGAAGATATGCAGCTTGCCGAAGACAACGGCATGCCCGCGATCCTCGTCGCCCGCTCGATGGAAGGGTCCGCCCTGCCGACCTATCGCGGTGACGACAGCTATGGCATTTCGCTCGCGACTAATCACCTGATCGGCCTCGGCCACCGGACGATTGCCATGATCGGCGGGACGGATCAGACCTCGACTGGCCGTGACCGTTACCAGGGTTACGTCAACGCATTGCGCAAGGCGGAGATCGAAGTCGATCCTAACCTGCGCATTCCCGGTCCGCGCTCGATGCAGGGCGGATTCGAGGCGGCGGTCCACTTTCTGTCGCTGCCGCAGAAGCCGACTGCCGCCGTCTGCTGGAACGACCTTGTTGCCATCGGTCTCATGAACGGTATTGCCCGCGCCGGTCTTGTGCCGGGTAAGGACATATCGGTCACAGGCTATGACGACCTTGAGGAAGCCTCCCTTTCGACGCCGGCGCTGACGACGGTGTGGAACGGGCAGGCGGAAGTCGGCCGGCTTGCCGCCCGAGCCCTTCTCGATCGCTTAGCCGGAAGCCACGAACCGGATGGCATTCATCTCATCAAGCCGGAAATGCGCATCCGCCAGTCGACCAGCCCTTACAGAGCCCGCCAGTAAGACAGAGGAAAAGCTATGCCCCGCATTGCCATTCTCGTTCCCGGGAAGATACACGAGCGTGTGCTTTCGGCCTTGAGGGACCGTTTCGAGGTCATCGCCGTCGAAGGCGAGGAGACGCTCAAGCTCGATGCGGAAACCGCAAGCCGTGTTCGCGGGGCAGCCGTCAGCGGGGCGTTCCCTGGTAAATGGATGGATCAACTGCCCAAGCTCGAAGTGATCGCAAGCTTCGGGGTCGGTTATGACGCGGTGGACGTCAAGCACGCCGCGGAAAAAGGCATCATCGTCACCAACACGCCGGATGTGCTGAACGACGAGGTCGCCGATACCGCGGTCGGTCTGCTGCTCAACACGATCCGCGAGCTGCCGCGGGCGGAAAACTGGCTGCGCGAGGGCCACTGGAAGCCGGGTGCTGCCTACCCGCTGTCCCGCTTTTCCTTGAAAGGCCGGCATGTCGGTCTCTACGGCCTCGGTCGCATCGGCCAGGAGATCGCCAAGCGGCTTGAGCCCTTCAAGGTGAAGATCAGCTATCACACGCGCAACAGAAATCCGGACATCGCTTACGATTACCATCCGACGCTGAAAGGCCTCGCTCACGCCGTCGATACATTGATCGCGATCGTTCCGAAGACGCCGCATACTCACAAGACGATCGATGCGGAGATACTTTCGGCGCTCGGTGCTGGCGGCGTTCTCATCAATATCGGCCGTGGCTGGACGGTGGACGAGGCAGCCCTCGTTCGGCGTTGAAAAGCGGTGCGCTGGGTGCGGCGGGCCTCGATGTCTTTTACGACGAGCCGGTGGTTCCAGCCGAGCTGCTGAGCATGCCGAATGTTGTGCTGCTGCCGCACGTCGCCTCGGCCTCGATCCCGACGCGTAATGCCATGGCCGCTCTCGTTGCAGACAACCTCATCGCGTGGTTCGAGAAAGGCGCGGCGCTGACGCCGGTGCCGGAGACGCCGTCAAAGCGCTGATTGCTTGGTTGCGGCCGGTTGCTGCTGCCTGCCGGCCGCATATTCCCGCACCGCCTCTCCGAACGCTGCGAAAATCTGGTTCGAGGCCTTGTCGGTCTCGGCCCAGTATTCCGGATGCCACTGCACGCCGACGGCGAAAGCCTTGGCATCGATCACGGACACAGCCTCGATCGTTCCGTCCTCAGCGATTGCCTCCACCTGCAGCCGTGGCGCGGTCTTGGCGATCGCCTGGCGGTGCAGCGAGTTCACCTGGATTTCACCGGGACCAATGATGCCTGCGATACAGGACCCCTCCTTGACGAAAACGCTCTGGCGGATCGCATACATGCCGTCCCGATCGACATCCGCCGGCTTGCGATGATCCCAAATGCCGTCCTGCTCGTGGATTTCGCTGGCAAGTGAACCGCCGAGTGCAACGTTCAGCTCCTGTATGCCGCGGCAGATTGCCAGCATCGGCACGGCGCGGTCGATCGCGCGGCGGATGAGGGGCAGGGCGGTTGCGTCACGCGCGGGATCGAAGGGCCCATCGCTTTCGCGCGCTTCGGCACCATAGAGCGACGGATGAACATTGCTTGCGGAGCCGGAGACGAGCAGGCCGTCGACGCGATCGAGGATCGCATCCGCGTCATATCCCGCCTCGAAGGCAGGGATGATGAAGGCCATGACGCCCGCCGCGTTCAGCGCCGCACGCACATATTGATGCTGGACGGCATGCCAATCGGTGCCGTCAAAGGTTCGGATATCAGCGGGAACGGCGACAATCGGCTTGGTCATTTTTAGTCCGTTGAACAATCCATTTTGTCTATTGTGAGAGCCGAAGTCCGCACCAAAGTCAACTTCCCAGCGCAACAACAGGCCCATTTACGGCAAGTGGGAGCACTCGAAGGCGGAATCCCGCTAAACCGCTGATTTTGGAAGCAAACACCGCGCCTGCCAAATTGCTGCCGTGATGCCAAAGTCTCATAGACTAAAGCTTGAAACGCAGGCGGTCACATGCTTAGCTCGCGCCCATTGCCGCGGGGGTAGGGAAGAATGACCGCAGCACCATCTATACGGGAGGTTTTGATGGATCGTCGATCGTTTATCAAGAAAGCTGGAACTGCGGGCGCAGGTGTCGTTGCGGCAAGCGCACTGGCCGCACCGGCTATCGCGCAGGAAAATCCGAAAATTTCGTGGCGCATGACCTCTTCATTCCCGAAGAGCCTGGACACGATCTATGGCGGCGCGGAAGACATCGCCAAGCATGTTTCTGCTTCCACCGGCGGCAATTTCACGATTCAGCCTTTCGCGGCTGGAGAGATCGTCCCGGCACTGCAGGCAGTCGATGCGGTGACCTCCGGTACGGTAGAGGCAGCCCACACCACCTCCTATTATTTCGTTGGCAAGGATCCGACCTATGCCATCGGTACGGCCATTCCGTTCGGCCTCAACAGCCGCCTGACGAATGCCTGGTATTATCAGGGCAACGGCAACACGTTGATGAACGAATTCTTTGCCACGCAGGGGATATACGGCCTTCCGGCCGGTAATACCGGCGCGCAGATGGGTGGCTGGTTCCGTAAGGAAATCAATACGCTGGACGATCTCAAGGGCGTCAAGATGCGCATCGCGGGCATTGCCGGGCAGGTCATGTCCAAGCTCGGCGTCATCCCGCAGCAGATCGGTGGCGGCGATATCTATCCGGCGCTTGAAAAGGGCACGATCGATGCCGCGGAGTTCGTCGGCCCCTACGACGACCTGAAGCTCGGCTTCCACAAGGTCGCGAAGTACTACTACTATCCGGGCTGGTGGGAAGGCGGCCCGACGGTCCATGGTATGTTCAATCTCGAAAAGTGGAGCAGCCTGCCGAAGCACTATCAGGCAGCCCTGAACGATGCCTGCGCCTTCGCCAACACCAACATGCTGGCGAAATACGATATGAAGAACCCGGGAGCGCTGAAGCAGCTGGTGGCCGAGGGAGCGACGCTGCGTCCTTTCAGCCAGGAGATCCTGGAAGCCTGCTTCCAGTCCGCGATGGATCTCTACAAGGAGATCTCCGCTTCGAACCCGTATTTCAAGAAGATCTACGACGATCAGACCGCGTTCAAGCGCGACGCTTACCTGTGGATGCAGCTCTCGGAATACACTTTCGACACCTTCATGATGATCCAGCAGCGGTCGGGCAAACTCTAAGGCTCTACTCCAACGGGCCTTCGTCAGACGTTTCATCGCATTACCAGGCAAGGAACTCCGGATTTTCATCCGGGGTTTTTCTTTTTGCCTCTACTTGATCGTCGGCGGCTGGCTGAGGTCGGGCGGCGGAGCCGGTTGCGCCGGGTTGGCCGGCGGAGCTGTTGCAGGTGCCGGTTGCTGACCGGGCAGGCCCCCCAGCGGCGGCAGGGTAAGGCCGGGAAGCTGCGGCGAGCCGTTGCCGCCGCCAGGCGCGCCGATCGGCGGCAGCGAAAGCTGGTTATCCCCGAAACCGGGTACTTCGATCTTGATCGTGTTGAGATCGACGGCCGGACCCTTGTTCAGCCAGTAGGTAACGGATTGCGGCCAGAATATAATGATCGCGACGAGGATGAGCTGCATGACCACCCACGGAATCGCGCCCATGTAGATATCTCGCGTCTTTACATCGCGGCTGGCAATGGAGCGCAGATAGAAGAGCGCGAAGCCGAAGGGCGGATGCATGAAGCTCGTCTGCATGTTCACACAGATCAGCACACCGAACCAGATGAGATCAATGCCGAGAGCCGAGGCGACGGGCGCCAGCATCGGGATGACAATAAAGGCGATCTCGAAGAAATCGAGGAAGAAGGCGAGGATGAAGATGAAGATGTTGACGAAGATCAGGAAGCCGACCGGGCCGCCGGGGATGCCGGAGAGCATGTGCTCGATCCAGCGAGAGCCATCCATCCCCTGGAAGACGAGGCTGAAGCACGTGGAGCCGATCAGGATCATCACCACCATCGTCGTGATGTGCATCGTCGATGTCATTGCCTGGCGAATCAACGGCCAGGTCAGACGACGATGCAAAGCGGCAAGCGCCATCGCGCCGACGACGCCCAGAGCGCCGGCTTCCGTTGGCGTCGCAAGACCCATGAAGATCGTGCCGAGGACGAGGAAGATGAGGACGATCGATGGCACCATGCCGGCGAGCACTCTCATCAAGAGCGACCAGTTGAGGTCGCCTCGGACCTCCTTCGGCAGCGGCGGCACCGTTTCTGGCCGGAAGATCGACAGGAGCAGGATAAAGCCTAGGAAGATTGCGATCTGGAGGATCGAAGGACCGATAGCACCGAGATACATGTCGCCGACCGACTTGCCGAGCTGGTCCGCCAGAACGACGAGGACGAGCGAGGGCGGAATGACCTGGGTGATCGTGCCCGACGCGGCGATGACACCGGTTGCCACCCGCGGGCTGTAGCCGTAACGCAGCATGATTGGCAAGGAGATGACACCCATTGTGATGACCGATGCAGCGACCGTGCCGGTGATGGCGCCGAGAATGGCGCCGACGACGATGACAGCATAAGCAAGACCGCCAGGAACGGCGCCGAACAGCTTGCCGGTTCCTTCAAGAAGGTCCTCTGCCAATCCGCATCGCTCCAGAATTGCTCCCATGAACGTGAAGAAGGGGATGGCGAGCAGTAGATCGTTTGAGACGATGCCGAAGATGCGAAGCGGCAAAGCCTGCAGAAATGCCTCGCTGAAATGGCCTGTTGCTATGCCGATGATGCCGAAGAAAAGACCCACCGCGGCAAGCGAAAAGGCGACCGGAAAGCCATACAGCATGAAAATGATCATGCCCAAGAACATCGCCGGCGGAATGATACCGAAGTCGAACACGTCCGTTCCTCCCGGAGAGTCTTATTGCAGGGGCTTTTCGTATTTTGTGTCGAGTTGGATCAAGCCGTTCAACGCGGCGATCCTCTTGATCAGTTCGGAAATGCCCTGAAGCACCAGGAGCGCGAAGCCCGCGAAAAGCATAAGCTTGACCGGCCACCGGATGAGCCCGCCTGCATTGGACGACACCTCACCCTGCTGGTAGGCGATGACGAAAAAGGGCCAGCACAAGAAGGCCAGGAAAAAGCATGCCGGGATCAGAAAAACGGCCAGGCCGATGATGTCGATCCAGATTCTGGCTCTCTCGGAAACCGATCCATAGATAACGTCGACCCGTACATGCTCGTTGTTGCGGAGAGCATGGGCGGCGCCGAGCACGACGATATAGGCAAACAGATACCACTGGATCTCCAGCCACCCATTTGAGCTATAGTTGAAGAGGTAACGGACGATGGCGTTTCCTGCGCTGATTAAGCAGCAGAGGAGTACCATATAGTCGGCAATCTTGCCTATGAATTGGCTGACGCTGTCGATCAGCCGGCTGACGCCCAGAAACGCCGGCATGCCTTCATTCCCCTTATATTGCCTTTGCGGCAAGTTCTCGTCTTTGGAAATTTGTGTAAACCACGGTCCCGGAAATTGAAAGAATAAAAGCCCTTCTAGGATTTTAGTCGTAGAGGGGTGCAATCCTGTGCCAAATTTTTCCAAAACTTTGACAGACGGCCATATGTGGTTGTGATGTGATACAATTCACGTTTAGATTTTAGAAAAAACGACCAAATTGGGAGTGTAAGGGCAAGCAATTCTTAAAGGGTTTTCCGTATAATCCGAACGCACAGGGAAAGTATGGATGAAGCCACATAACCCGAACCGGGTTCCTACGGATGTGTATCTGTCGTTTGTGAGTTCCCTTTTCGGGAACCGACTGACGCTGCTTGCCGGCGTCTTTGTGCATGTCATTGCCTTTATGGCAGTCGCTGCCAAAACAGGTGCTGTGCTCTACGTCCTCTTATCCCTGGCCTTTGTGGTGACCTTCGCCGGACGGATGCTCACTTTCCGCATCTTCGACAAGATTGACAAAGAGGAACTGACACGCGCGAAAATCGAATGGTGGGAAACGGTCTATGTCGCTGGTGCGACCTCGACGGCCGCCATACTCGGTATCGGCAGCGGCTATGCGCTCTTCATTCTAGGGGATCCTTTTGCCGAACTCGCCTGCATTGCGGTGACGATGGCCTCGATGGTTTCGGTCGTCGGCCGCAACTACGGCTCGCAGAAGGCGATTGATTTGCAGACGCTTGCCTGTTGTCTGCCGATGATCGTCTGCAGTCTGATGGCGCTCGATTTCTATCGCGCCATTCTCTCAGCTTTTCTCATTCCTTTCGGCCTGACGACACGCGCAATGGCAAACGGGGTGCGCGAATTCCTTTATGAAAACGTCATCGCCCACCGGCAGATTTCGCAGATCGCCGACCGCTTCGATACTGCGCTCAATAATATGCCTCATGGCCTGGTCATGGTCGATGCGTCGAACCGCATCCAGGTGATCAACCGCAAGGCCCACGAGCTGTTGAAGATCGGGGATCCGGACCGGCTGAAAGATCGCGACCTTGGCGCCGTTCTACGCTACGGCGCCCGCTACAGCTTCATGGATGCCTCCCAGCCGGAATTGATTCTGCGGCAGCTGACGCAGGTTGCCGAAGGCAGTCTGTCGCGCACGCTGATCCATTTTCCTGAGAGCCTTTCGCTGGAATTCTCAGCGAAACGCCGTGCCGATGGCGGCGCCGTGTTGATCTTCGAGGACGTATCGAGCCGCGTTAAGGCGGAGCAAAAGATTCTGCATATGGTGCGTTTCGATGCGCTGACCGGCCTGCCGAACCGCGAATATTTCGGCCAGCTGGTGCAGGACTATCTCGCGAAGCATTCCAAGAAGACCGGCCCTCTCGGCTTCATGATCCTCGACATCGACGAGTTCAAGCATGTCAACGACATGCGCGGCCACGTCACCGGGGACCACCTGCTCTGCACCATTGCCGCGCGGATCAAGGAGATGGCCGGCAACGCAATTGTCGGTCGTCTGATGGGCGATCAGTTCATCCTCTTCTTCCCGCATGCGAATGACGAGGAGGCCCTGGATATCGAGATCCGCAAGCTGCATTCGGCGATCCAGGGGCAGTATGAGGCCGACGAGGTCACTTTCCTCGTGTCGCTCAGCGCCGGCTATGCAATTCTGGAAAGCAACGCCTTTGCCATGGACGAATGGAGTGTCAAGGCCGACCTTGCGCTGTCCGAAAGCAAGTCGCGGCTCAATGGCGGCATTACCGGGTTCGAGCGCGAGATGGATGGCCGCTACATCGAGCAGCAGAAGCTCAAGGCCGACCTGCGCGAGGCCGTGGCTGCCGATGCGTTGCACCTTGTCTTCCAGCCGATGTTCAAGGCAGATGGCACGCGCATTGAATCTGCCGAGGCCCTGGCCCGCTGGGTGCATCCGGAAAAGGGTTCCATCCCGCCCGATGCCTTTATCCGCCTTGCCGAAGAAATGGGGATCATTTCCGCGATTACCCGCTTTGTGCTCTTCAAAGCCTGCAGTGAATGCATGACGTGGCCGGAGCATATCGCGGTGTCAGTAAACCTCTCCGCCCGCGATCTGCGCGATTCGGACATTCTGACCGTCGTTTCGGAAGCGCTCGCGCATTCGGGGCTGGCCGCGTCACGGCTGCATTTGGAAATCACCGAGAGCTGCC
The DNA here is from genome assembly GCF_056755115.1 of Rhizobium sp. SVR5-2C. Classification (NCBI taxonomy): domain Bacteria; kingdom Pseudomonadati; phylum Pseudomonadota; class Alphaproteobacteria; order Hyphomicrobiales; family Rhizobiaceae; genus Rhizobium; species Rhizobium sp. SVR5-2C. The sequence continues at coordinate 17,124 of NZ_JBNDHT010000019.1, forward strand.
TGATCGACGAGCCGGCGGCCGTGCGGGCGATCCTGGCGGAGCTGCGGGCGCACGGCATCACCATTGCGATCGACGATTTCGGAACCGGCTTCTCCAGCCTCAGCTATCTCGACACGCTACCGCTCGATATCGTGAAAATCGATCGCTCATTCGTGCGCAACATTGGCGAGGACACGCGCCGGTTGAAGCTTCTGCGTGGAACTGTCAATCTAGCCCGTGAACTCGGCCTCAAGATCGTCATCGAAGGCGTCGAAACGCAGGAGCAGCTTGCGCTTCTCAATAAGCATCGCAGCGCGGATCTCGTGCAGGGCTATGTCTTCTCTCCGCCGGTGCCTTCGCAGGATATCGTCATCCTGTCCCAGAATCTCACGAGCCGTCGCAGCAGCATGCAGCGCCGCCGCGCAAAAGTTGCCTGACGCAATCAGCCGGTTGGCGCGCCTGCCTTCCGTCGGTCCGGCGCCGTTAACCTTAATGGCTCAAATTTAACGCGAGTTGTCTCTTTCTCTTGTGCATGTACCCGCTTCATATGATTAATAACCCGTTAACAGGGAATTAATCATTATGGGTGACAGCCTCAAGGTCAGTGATTTTTCACAAAAGCTTTTGGAAATCCTGGATCATGTCGAATACCGGCGTGTCGAAAACACTGAGGACATGGAAGCCGTCGAACGCTTGCGCTATAAGGCTTACAAAGCCCGCGAAGTACTTCCGGTAGCGGCGAAAAGCATGATCGATGACGTGGATTTCGATAGCCACGCCTACGTCTTCGGATTGTATTATTATGAAGAGCTGGTGAGTACGATCCGGATTCACTATGTGACGCCGGATCATCGCATTTCGCAGTCGAGCGGCGTCTTTCCAGCCGAAATCGACGCCTTCCTCGATGCAGGCATGACTCTCATCGACCCCGCACGGTTTGCAGCCGATCCGGAAGTCGCAGCCGATATGCCTTGGATTCCGTATCTGACCCTTCGACCAAACATCGTAGCGGCGGCACATTTTCGCGCCAGTCGCGTGCTGCAGCATGTGCGCCCCGCCCACGCCGCCTTTTACAAGCGCGTTTTCTATGCGGATACCGTAGTGGAAAGCCGCATGACGGAGACGTACGGCTTCGAACTGACTCTTATGGCGACCAACGTCATCGAGGTTGGCCGCAAACTTCTGACACGCTATCCCTTCTTCATGTCGAGCGCCAGCGAACAGCGAATGATGTTCTCCCGCAATCCCGCGGCCACGCTGCCGCCGCTCAACATCATTCCCACGGCGCGTTACGTGCCGGAAGGCGAGCTCGGCACCGATCTGCCGCTTTGAGAGTTGTCTCATGCGCTCCTCTCCGCTGGGGAAAGGCAAAAAGTCGGGATTCTGCGATACTCCGATCCATTGCGCTTCTCCCAAGCTTTGTGTAAGGCCTGAATGGGATTAGCCCGCTCGCAATGGCCAGGGGATCATGGCATTCAGCTGGCACGCATCACGCATGCGAGGGGCATTGGAGGGAGATGAGATAGATGGCCGAAGAGCACACGGGACCCGCCGAAGTTGGCGCACCGATGGACTACAAAGAACACGAGGCAACCTACAACCTGTTCCTTGCGGCCGCGAAGTTCGGCTCCCTGGCTATCATTGCCCTGCTGCTTGGCATGACGGTCGGCTTTTTCACCGGCGGCGGCCTTCTGGGCGGGCTCCTGGTATTCCTCATCATTCTTATTGCCGGCGTCTTCCTGCTGCGCTGACCGCGCGGCAGAAGCGGCATTTCCAAATTCTTGATAGGTGCTTGGCCTAAGCGTGAGACAGCGCGGCGGTCTGGCTGACCCGGAGGAGGGCAGTTGGGCAATATTGTTTTCATTGCAAGAGAATCGACCGGTTCCGAGGCGCGTGTTGCGGCCTCTGTCGAAACTGTCAGGAAAATAAAAAATCTCGGCTTCGACGTTGTCGTCGAGGCAGGCGCTGGAGATCTATCGCGCATACCGGATAGCGAATTCGAAGCTGCCGGCGCGCGGATCGGATTGGCAAGCGATGCGGCCTCTGCCGATGTGGTGCTGAAAGTTCGCCGTCCCACCGCGGCAGAAATCACAGGCTACAAGAGCGGTGCAGTCGTTATCGCCATCATGGACCCCTATGGAAACGACGAAGCGATCGCCGGCATGGCGAAAGCCGGCCTTTCCGCCTTCGCCATGGAGCTGATGCCGCGCATCACCCGCGCGCAGTCGATGGACGTCCTTTCCTCGCAGGCCAACCTGGCAGGCTATCAGGCCGTCATCGAAGCGGCAGCGGCATATGACCGTGCCATGCCGATGATGATGACGGCGGCAGGGACTGTCCCGGCAGCCAAGGTCTTCGTCATGGGTGCTGGCGTCGCTGGCCTTCAGGCGATCGCGACCGCGCGACGTCTCGGTGCTTCTGTCTCCGCCACCGACGTTCGCCCCGCTGCCAAGGAGCAGGTGGCCTCGCTCGGCGCCAAGTTCATCGCCGTGGAGGACGACGAGTTCAAGGCGGCCGAAACCGCCGGGGGCTATGCCAAGGAAATGTCCAAGGACTATCAGGCGAAGCAGGCGGCACTCGTTGCCGATCACATCGCCAAGCAGGACATCGTCATCACGACTGCGCTTATCCCCGGGCGGCCAGCGCCCAGGCTCGTTTCGAGCGAGATGCTAAAGTCGATGAAGCCCGGCGCGGTTGTCGTCGACCTGGCGGTCGAGCGCGGCGGCAATATCGAGGGTGCGGTTGCAGACGAAATTACCGATGTCGGAGGCGTCAAGGTGATCGGCTTTGCCAATATGCCGGGCCGAGTGGCGTCAAGCGCTTCGGCGCTTTATGCCAGAAACCTCGTCACCTTCCTCGAGACCATGGTCAACAAGGAAACGAAAAGCGTTGTCCTGAACCTCGACGATGAACTCATCAAGGCGACAATGCTGACCTATGCGGGCGACGTGGTGCATCCGGCATTCGGCGGTGCGAAGAAGGAGGATAGCTGATGGCCAGTGAAGCAATGGACAAAGCGCTGGAGCAGCTCGATCAGGCGGTCACCGCGGTCGTCACTGCCGCCGCGCAAGCCCCGGAGGCCGCAAGTGCCGCAACGGGGGGCGCGATTGATCCCTTCGTTTTCCAGTTGGCGATCTTCGTGCTGGCGATCTTCGTCGGCTATTACGTCGTCTGGTCTGTGACGCCGGCGTTGCACACGCCGCTGATGGCGGTGACCAACGCCATCTCCTCGGTCATCGTCGTCGGCGCGCTGCTTGCGGTCGGTATTTCGGCAAGCGGGCTTGCGACCGGCTTCGGATTCGTCGCGTTGGTTCTTGTCTCGGTCAACATCTTCGGTGGCTTCCTCGTCACGCAGCGCATGCTGGCGATGTACCGCAAGAAGGACAAGTGAGGCCGGACGAATGACCAATATCGCAGCTTTCCTTTACCTTGTCTCCGGCGTGCTTTTCATCCTGGCGCTCCGCGGCCTTTCTCACCCGGCGACGAGCCGCAAGGGCAATCTCTACGGCATGATCGGCATGGGGATCGCGATCCTCACGACGCTGGTGCTGGCGACGCCATCCTTCATCGGTTTCGTGCTGATCGTGCTCGGTCTGGCGATTGGCGGCGGCGCAGGCGCCTATATCGCCCGCGTCATCCCGATGACCTCGATGCCGCAACTGGTCGCCGGCTTCCATTCTCTCGTCGGCCTCGCCGCCGTCCTGGTAGCCGCTTCTGCGCTCTATACGCCGTCTTCCTTCGGGATCGGCAATATCGGAGAAATCCACACCGAAGCGCGCATAGAAATGGCGATCGGCGTTGCGATCGGTGCCCTTACCTTTACCGGGTCGATTATCGCCTTCCTGAAGCTTGACGGCCGCATGTCCGGCAAGCCGATCCTCCTGCCGTTCCGGCACATCATCAACATCGCACTGCTGGCGTTGATCGTGCTCTTTATTGTCGGGCTCGCTGCTACGGAAAGCCATTTCGATTTCTGGGCGGTCGTGGCGCTCTCGCTGGCACTCGGCGTGCTGCTGATCGTGCCGATCGGTGGCGCCGACATGCCGGTCGTCGTCTCAATGCTGAATTCCTATTCAGGCTGGGCCGCCGCCGGCATCGGCTTTACGCTCGGTAACCTCGCGCTGATCATTACCGGCGCGCTGGTGGGCTCTTCGGGCGCCATCCTGTCCTATATCATGTGCAAGGGTATGAACCGCTCGTTCATCTCCGTCATCCTCGGCGGCTTCGGCGGTGAGACGGCAGCGGGCGGTGCCGACAATTCCGACAAGACAGTCAAGCTCGGCTCGGCGGAAGATGCCGCTTATCTGATGGCGAATGCCTCCAAGGTCATCATCGTGCCGGGTTACGGCATGGCTGTCGCCCAGGCACAGCACGCGCTTCGCGAGCTCGCCGACAACCTGAAGAAGGCCGGTGTCGAGGTCAAATACGCAATTCATCCGGTCGCGGGCCGCATGCCCGGTCACATGAACGTGCTGCTGGCCGAAGCGAACGTGCCTTACGACGAGGTGTTTGAACTCGAAGACATCAACTCGGAGTTCGCGCAGGCCGATGTCGCCTATGTTATCGGCGCCAACGACGTGACCAATCCAGCTGCCCGCGACGACAAGACCTCGCCGATCTACGGCATGCCGATTCTCGACGTCGATAAGGCCAAGACCTGCCTCTTCGTCAAGCGTTCTCTGGGCTCCGGCTATGCCGGCATCGATAACACGCTGTTCTACAAGGACGGCACGATGATGCTGCTCGGCGACGCGAAAAAGGTCACCGAGGAGATCAACAAGGCGATCAATCACTGAGTACCACTCAGCTGCGAATGCTCGATCAGAATGAGGGCGCGGCTTACGCCGCGCCCTTTGTTTTCGCCTGTGCAGCCCTTTGCATCTCCGGGGACTTGCCAGATAGCTGCCGCTGGCTCCGCGCCGACGGCGTCATTTGCGCTCGAGCGTGCTGAGAAGAGCAGTGAGCGTCCAGATCAGGCCTTTCGGCAGGTAGTCCACCTCAACCGTGCCGCGAAAGGCGGCAGCGGCATGTATCTTGATCACGGTGGTACCGAATCCGGACTGAGACGGTGCAACGACTGCGGGGCCGTTCCGCTCTTCCCAAACGAAGCGCAGCATAAGCTCGGGCTGGTCCTCGACGGGAATCTTGGTCCAGGAAAAGGAGACCCGGCCGTGCGGAACGGAAAGCGCGCCATATTTCACAGAATTGGTTGCCAGTTCGTGGAGCGCCAAGCCGAGATTCTGGACTGCCTCAGGCTTGACGACAAAATCCTCGCCGCAAATCTCGATCTGTTCGGCCGCCTGCGGGAAGGCCTGCAGATGAATATCGATGACCCGACGGAGCGACGCCCCTGACCATTGCTCGCTCGTCAAAAGCTCTATCGAGCGGGCGAGCCCATCGAGACGATGGGAAACGGCAGTTTGGAAATTCTCGACACTGTCAGCCTGTTTGGCGAGCTGGCGCATCATTGCCTGCGCCAAAGACAGCAGGTTCTTTGTGCGATGGATCAGCTCGTGCATGATGAAATGCAGCCGGTCTTCCGTCTGGCTTCGATCGAAGGAGGCGTTGGATAGCGCGACGGCCACCTGGTTCGCCTCGATAACCGCAGTATCAATCGGCGCAACGATATCGCCCTGGCCCATCCGGTTTGCCATGTCGGCAATGTCGCGAATTGTGGTGCGCACCTGCCGCGCTACGGCATAGGCTGCAAGCACGGCGACCAAAAGGAGCGCGATGCCGCCGATGATCAGGAAGCGCCATGTCGTGAGTATCGATGCCTGCGCCGTAGAAACAGGTCCCCAGACCACCGTTTTCCAGGACCAACCAAAAATTTGTGCATAACCCAGGAGCTGATCAGGCAGAATGGTCTTGTCCTCGAAGACGCCGCTTGAGGCTGTAAGCGATGGCAGGATGCGTGGGTCGAAGGGCGTCCCAGGAGCGATGCTTGCAAGGCCGCTTGAGGCCACGACGTGACCGGCCTGATCGATGACCGCTGCGGACCAGCCGGATGCAAGCTCCTGGGTCGTGACAAGTTTGGCGAGATCCTTGGCATTTTGCGTGACGATCAGCGCCGCAACCTTACCAGCGTCGAGCGGCATCGTGACGTTGTAAACCCATTCACCGCTCGTCGCGCCCTTGAAGACATCGGACGCCTCGATGCGGCCCGATTTGAGGGCCGATTCCAGCGCAGGCATGTTTGCGATCTTGCTGAGCGGCATGCCGAAGTCGCGGCGCGTGTTCAGAAGTTGCTGACCGCTTCTATCAACGGCGATCACGTAGACCGTGTCGCCGCGCAGGGCTGTTTCGGTGCGTTGATGAAACGAAGCGAAGTCGTTGTTCTCGAGCTCAGGGGAGGTCGACAGCAGCCGAAGGGTCGTTGCCATATCCTGCAGCTGCCGGTCGATCACGCGGGAGAGGGTCAACGCGTCCTGCGCAGTTTCGCGTCTGAGCGTCGTGCGTTGATTGTCCTCGAGCTGCAGAAGCAAGAGGGCGACAAACGCGAAGATAGGCACGGCGATCGAGACCGCCATTGCGATGAGGTAGGTGCCGATCGACGCCTTGGGAAACAACCGCCCGCGCAGATTCATCGGCGCAATCTTTGCAAGCTTTCGAAAGCGAGTTGCTCGTTACGCTTTTCGCAAACAGGTACGATAGCAAAAAACTGCATCGCCGCCCCCGGTGCCCTAAACATGGTCGCATTTTCCGATAGCCTACTATCGGAGCACGGCCATGTTAGGGGGAGCGAGCGCTGGTTGCAACACACTAAAGCTGCCGAGCTAGGCAATTGTAATCTATCGTACAAATGCTCCGTCAGGCGAACCGGGAGAGCCGGAACGGGGCAAGGCTGGCGTCGATCTGGCCTGACAGAATCTCGTTTGCTGTAAGCATGCCAACCAGCGGCGCGAGCGTTACGCCAGAATGCATGACCGCGACATAGAGGCCGCCAAAGCCGCAGCTGCCGATAATCGGGAAACCGTCTTCTGGGATAGGGCGATAGCCTATTGCCGCGTACTCCATTTTCAGGCCCTCGGCGCCGGCGAGCATGCCTTTTAGGCGCGAGAAAATATCCTCGGCCTGTTCGCCCGGCTCCTGGTCCTGTTGATGGCTGCTGCAGCCAACGAGCCGCCCCTCGTCCGTCTGGCGCATCTCCAAGCCGGGTATGATGACCAGACCGTTCAGTCGTCGCTCGAAGGGACGTGAATGGACGATGAAACTGGGCACGGACTTGACCGGCACCCTGATGCCGGCGCTGGCTGCCAGCGCCACAGTGCCGCTACCGCCGGCCAATACAACGTGATCCGCTTCGATCATCCCTGCCGAAGTGACGACGCCGGTGATGCGCTCGCCGCTGCGGATCAGGCCGCTGACGGCGGCAGTCACGAATTTCGCGCCACCGGCCTCCGCGTCGGCGAGCATCATCCGCGCTGCTGCGAGGGGTTCGACGACCCCTTCCTCCGCCACGGCAACGGCAAAATCGGGCGGATTGCGAAGATAGGGCTCGCGGGCGGAGATCTCTCTGCTGCCGAGCCGCTCGATTCCGTAACCCCAGCCACTATGTTCCTTCGCGTAAGCCTCCAATCGATCGGCGGGCAGGTCCCAACAAATGCTGCCGCACCAGGAGAGCGGCAGGCCGGGAAGCTCGGCGGCGAGCCGCTTCCATTCACCCATCGATCGACGCCGGAAATGGAAATAGAACTCCGGATTGCCCCAGCTTGCATTGATCCAGGCGAAGGAATTGGGGGTCGCGACGCCGCCGGTTTCCTCTGCGACGACCGTCGCACTGGCACCGGCTTTCGTGAGATGCCAGGCGATTGACGCACCAATGATACCAGCGCCGACGACGATCACATGCTGTTTCGTCCCCATCGCCGTGTTCTCCATCAACCGCCGATATTAGCCGCTGGTGGCTGCCCCGACACGGGCAAGGCCGTCGCGGGCCGGCTGGTATTTAGGATCGAGAGCGACTGCGTGACGATAAGAGCGAGCGGCCTTGGCTTTGTCGCCGCGGCGCTCATAGACGAGCGCCTGGTTGGCCCAGGACTCGGCAATGTTGCCGTTAAGCTCGATCGCGTGATTGAAATCGGCGAAGGCGTTGTCGTCGTCATTCAGCGCGATATAGGAGATGCCGCGGCCATTGTAGGGCTCGGGTGAATTCGGAGCGAGCGAGATCGCCTTCGAGAAGTCGTCGATCGCCTTGTCCTGTTCATTGCGCTTCTGGTAAATCAGGCCGCGATTGTGATAGGCGCGGCCATCGGTCGTGCCGAGCTGGATGGCGCGGCCGAAATCGTTGAATGCGGCATCATCCTGGCCGGCCTGGCGGTAAACATTGCCCCGGCCGATATAGGCGACGTCGTAGCTCGGGTTGATCTGAAGCGCCGTGTTGTAGTCGGCGATCGCCTGCTGCTGCTGCCCCATGTTGCGATAGACGAGCGCGCGGTTGGCATAGGCCTGAAAGAAGCGTGGATTGATCTGCAGAGCCGTATTGAAATCGTTCAGTGCGGCCTTGAACTGGCCGGCGCGACCATAGGCTGAACCTCGAACATTGTAGCCTTCAGGATCCTTGGGATTGGCGTTGATCACCGAGGTCAGCGAGGCGATGTTCTCTTGGGAGCCCTGAGCCTTGTCGATGCGGATCACGGCATCGGAAGCGTTATCGGTCTGGCAGCCGGCAAGTGCGATTGCGGCGAAAACCGCGAACACTGGTAGCAACGCCGCCTTCGGTGCAGTCAAGGACCGAGGCGAGGTGAGCAAGGAATCAATCATTTGTGCGCTTTCCCCATGCGTCATATCCGGGGGCAATCGGATATGCGATCTCTCAGCGGCAAATTAAAAAGGCGGCGGCGACACGTAATCGCCCCCGCCAACATGCATCTGAAAACGTCGAAATAACGACGGTACCGCTTAGCGTGCGACCAGACCTTCGCGCTGCGCCCGCTTGCGAGCCAGCTTGCGAACGCGGCGAACGGCTTCGGCCTTCTCGCGAGCGCGCTTCTGCGACGGCTTTTCGTAGTAATCGCGCATCTTCATTTCGCGGAAAATGCCTTCGCGCTGCATCTTCTTCTTGAGAGCGCGGAGAGCCTGATCGACATTGTTATCGCGGACGAGTACCTGCACGAGAATCACGTTCCTTTGGTTTTGGTTGACGCCAGCGGCGGCGCAGCGCCAGAGGCAAAAAAATATTGTTCGCGCGGCCGGAGCCTTGCGATTGGTGATGCGGGATAACAGAACGATGGCAGGAAGTCCAGACAGATATGGTTTTCTACCGCGAAAAAAGGCCGGTTGCGGCTCACGCCATCCCGCCTGGCGTGGAGGGCGGCGACTGCATGGGCTATTGCCCTATCCGAAAATGCACCTATATGTAGCACGTCGAATATTGCTTGTGACCTTTGTCCACGCGCTGAAGCGCTCCGTCAGATTTCCTCTCAACATCGATAAGAACCGGGGGAATGTCTCTCCGGGCAAAGCAACGATTGAAAGGAGATCGTTCATGAATTCAGGCACAGTCAAGTGGTTCAATAGCGCCAAGGGTTTTGGTTTTATTCAGCCGGATGATGGTTCGACGGACGTCTTCGTTCACATTTCCGCCGTGGAGCGCGCCGGCATGAGCACGCTGTCCGACGGTCAGAAGATCCGCTACGATCTCGTCCGGGACAAAAAATCAGGCAAGAACGCCGCGGACAACCTTCAGGCCGCATGATTTGTCATTTGCCTCAGCTGACCACGGATGTACTGGCAGCAGGCTGAATGACGGGAAGAGGTCGGGTGAAACGCCCGGCCTTTTTGTTTAGGCAATCCGGCCATCTGAAGTTAGAAGGGGTGACGTGATGCCAAAGCCGAACTATAAAGTCGGTGATTTTGTGGTGCTAAAGTCCGGCCTTACCCGAACTGCGGCTGCCGACCGGCGATGTGAGGTCGTCGGAATTTTGCCAAACGACCATGGCCAGGCGCAGTACCGCGTCCGGTTTGAAGCCGAAAACTTCGAGCGCAGAATAACCGCGCTTGATATCGATGCCTCCGAATCTCCGCCGGGTGTTGCCGACGCTCAGCCAATTCAAACGTCCGAAACGGGGCCTTGGCTGAAGACTTTCAGCACTAAGATGCGAAAGTAACGTCTCCAGCCATTCACAGTGCGGCGTCATTGCCAACGAAAGGATAAGATTTTGCAAGTTCTCGTCAGGGATAACAACGTTGATCAGGCTCTTCGCGTTCTCAAGAAGAAGATGCAACGTGAAGGTCTGTTTCGTGAAATGAAGGCGCGCAGCGCCTATGAAAAGCCGTCCGAGAAGCGCGCCCGCGAAAAGAGCGAGGCTATTCGCCGCCAGCGGAAGCTCGCGCGCAAGCAAATGCAGCGGGAAGGCTTGCTGCCGATGCCGAAAAAGGCCGTCCACAAGCGTTGAGGCCCGCTTGGGGCGCAGCCCAATTGCTCAAAACCATTCAAGGGAGGAGCGAATGACAGCAAGCAAGGACCAATTCTTCAACGCTACGAAGATGTCGGCCCGCGACAAGGCCGAAGCGACGGACCATACGGCGCGGGCCATTATTGCAGACGAAGCAAAGCTGCGTGAAAAAAAGACGGAGAAGCTGAAAGCACTTCGGCTGCAGCGGGAGGCGGAAGCCGAGCCCGAGCCGCCAGCACCCAAACGGAAGCGCAAGGCTTCCGCCAGATCTTCCACGCAATAAGGTTCCGATGCGGTAGCGCTGATCCTGTTGTCTGCCCGCACCGTTTACCCAGCCGTATTTCCACGTCCCTGATCAACGACTATCTCGCTCTAATGATGCGCACCAGCCTCATCATTAGATGGCTTTCGCTTCGAAAGCGGGGTAGCGTTCTTCCTTGCTGAATGGCTTGCAGCATCGGGGGACGTCATCTAGGCATGACACGCACGCAGCAAATCGGCGTCATCATCGGTTTGGCGATCGTCGCGCTGCTCACGTTCCTCCGCGCCGGCGATCCGCAGTTCCTGCGTTCGATCCGCGATGTGAGCTTCGATGAATATCAGCGCATATCACCGCGCCCGTTCGAAAACCTCCCGGTTCGCGTGATCGATATCGATGAGGCATCGCTGCGCGAATTCGGTCAATGGCCGTGGCCGAGGGACAGACTGGCTCTGCTCGTCAACAGACTGTCTGAAATGGGCGCGGCGGCGATCGCTTTTGACATCCTCTTTGCCGAGCCTGACCGGCTTTCGCCACGCGCCGTCGTCGGTACGGTAAGCGGCGTTGATCCCGAGCTGCTGGCACAACTGCCGGATAACGACGAGATTTTCGCTGATGCGATGGCCGGCAAGCCTGTCGTGCTCGGCTTCGGCTTGTCCAATGAGGGAACATATCGTCCACCCGTCAAGGCGGGCTTTGCCTTTACCGGCGAAAGCCCTATTACGGCGCCTCCATATCTCAAGGCCGCAACGCCGTTGCGGCCACGTTTTGAAGCGAATGCTACCGGACTTGGCCATATCAGCCTCAATCCCGGCAATCCTTCCCCGGTCGTGCGTGCGATTCCCCTCTTTCTGACAGACGGCGAGCAGTTTTATCCGAACCTGGCCCTCGAAGCGCTGCGCGTCGCACAAGGCGCGTCGACGTATGTCGTGGCGGGCGCACCGGATGTGCCCGGAATCATAACATCGGCCAAGATCGGCGACCTTGTCGTTCCCGTGACTGCTGCGGGCGAACTTTGGCTCTACGTCAGCCCCGATCGGGCGGAGAGATATATCTCAGCGCGGGATGTGCTTGCCGCAAACGGCGTCTCTCCGGAGGTCAGCGCCGCGATCAATGGCAGTATCGTCTTTGTCGGCACGTCGGCTGCCGGGTTGCAGGATATCCGTGTCACCGCGCTTGGAGAGAACGTGCCGGGCGTTTCACTGCACGCGCAGACCGTCGAGCAGATCTTGAACGGCCGCTATCTGTCGCGGCCGGATTGGGCGGATGGCCTGGAGATATTTGCCGTCGCGGCGCTGGGTAGCCTTCTGGTCGTATTGACGACCTTCGTCAGCCCTGCGGTGGCGCTGGCCTGCGGGCTGACGATTACGGCGCTTGCTTTCGTCGCCTCATGGCTTTGCTTCTCCTACGCCGGACTTCTTTTCGATCCGCTGGCGCCAATTGTGAGTGGCTCGATCGCGCATTTCGCAGCGACCTCGTTTCGCATCCTTGTGATCGACCGGGAGCGGCGCGAGGTGCGCCGCGCCTTCGGGCAATATCTCTCACCGTCACTCCTTTATCGTATCGAGCACACACCGGGTGCGCTGCGGCTCGGCGGCGATGACCGGGAACTGACGGTCATGTTTGTCGATGTGCGCCATTTTACGGAAATCAGCGAGCGCCTGCCCCCGACGGCCGTCGTCGGATTCCTGAACACGCTGCTCGATGCACTGAGCCGCCATGTCGTTGCCAATGAGGGTACGCTCGACAAATTCATCGGCGACTCGATCATGGCTTTCTGGAATGCTCCGGTCGATGTTGCCGATCACGAGACGAAGGCGGTGCGCGCCGCACTTGCGATGCGCGAGACCCTTGCCGCGCTGAATGCCGCCGATGCCTTCGGCTTTGGAAAGGATCAGCCGGTTGGGATCGGCATCGGCATCCATACCGGGCTTGCTTGCGTCGGGAACATGGGCGCTGAAACGCGCTTCAACTATTCGGCCGTGGGCGATGCTGTAAACGTCGCTGCGCGCATCGAATCGTCCTGCAAGGAAGTCGGCTTCGATATTCTGATCTCGGAGAATACGGCGAAGCAATTGGGCTCAGCCTTACTTGATGCGGGCACCATCGGCCTGAAGGGGAAAAGCGGCCGTACGCGGCTATTCGCCGTGGTCGGGGATGAGCGCTTGGCGAAATCGCCGGACTTTGCCGAACTAGAGCAGTTCCACAGGCAACTCGTTGAGGCATTGCGATTGCACTCACCGCAGCAGACTCGCAGGATCATCGGTGCCATCAGGCACAAGTTCGTAACGATGGCCCCTGCTCTTGCGGAATTCTACCGGCGGATTTCCCGCCGGGCGGATCATTTCCGTGATGAGCCGATTTCTGAGGAAGCGCGTCCGGCCGAATGAGGTTTCAACGATGGCGGTTCCGTTCGCCGCGATCCCTGTCACCATCCTTGCCATCGGATCGATCGGCTTTATCGCGACCTTTGTCGTGATGATCTCGACCTTTGTCGTGATGATCCCGATGATGATCATTTGACTTTTTAGGCTCGTCGGGATCATGCGGTCTGTCGGCATGGTCATGCGGCTTATCCACATGGTCACGCGGTTTCTCCCCCGGTTTTTCGGGTTGAGGCGTCGGCTTCTCGGGCGGGGGCGGTTCCGGGGCGCGGATCCTGGGTGCCTGCTGCTGACGGGTGTCGGGGCGACGCTGCAAGGCGGCGGTCATTCCGCAGCCCCCGCCCATCATCCCTGAAAGGGCCTGAATGCCCGAAAGGAAGGGAAGCGCTCGCTCCGTTCCGAGCGACTGGAGGACGGCCTGGTTGACGGGCCGCACATCCGTCATGGAACCTCTGGGCGTGGCAATGACACAGTCGCAGCGCCGTGTGAGCTGCCGGCAGCCGCCGGGGCCGCAAAGCTGTGCGGCGCCATTCAGCATCACGATGGCCGTCGTGCCGTTGGGTCCTACATAGAAATCGAAAGCCGTGCCGCGCACGCCGATCGTGCCTGCGGGCGTAAGAATCGAGTAGGCGGACGATTTCGAGCTGCCGCTGATCCAGCGGAACGTCCCCTTCGCCGCCTTGATGCTCAGTTGTTTGACTGTTTGCGAATCGTCGAAGATGTATTTGTCGATGACGACTGACGAGCCCCAGCCGACGGCAAGCTTCGAACCGTCGCGGAAAACAAACTGCCCGAGGCCGGATGGCGACGTTCGGATGCGCTCGTCGCGGTGGACAGCAGAATTGACGACCAGCGGTCCCGATTGACCGGTCACTTCAGTCTTGATCTTAACCGCCTGGCCGACCGGCTCGGCCGCTGTAGCCGGCATGGGGCTTATAAGCGCCGCGCAGAGGAGCGTGGCTGTGGCAGAACGCAGATACGACATGGAACACCCCCGAAACTTAGGAATATTAGCATGTGCTTCTGTTGGTCGTCTGCTTACCCGCATGGGTTAGAGGGACTAATCCCCGGCCAGACCGGAGGCGGGACCAGCTGGCAAGCCACTTGTTTCACGCATGTCAAACAAAAGCCCGTTCGCGTCGCAAAAGAAACGTTGTGCCGCATTTCGATTTGCGATTTGTATGGCCACGGAAGAAATGCCTTTCCCTGAAGGAGATGAAGGCGGATGCGGAAATACTCGGTTTTTGCGGTGGCACGGGAAGCGCTCAGAGCCCACAAGGGCTGGGAGAAGCAGTGGACTTCGCCGGAGCCGCGCGCGGAATACGATGTCGTCATCATCGGCGGTGGCGGGCATGGCCTGGGAGCCGCCTATTACCTTGCCAAGGAGCACGGCATCACCAATGTGGTGGTGCTGGAAAAAGGTTGGCTCGGCGGCGGCAACACCGGCCGCAACACGACCATCATCCGCTCGAATTATCTCTATGAAGAGAGCATGCACATCTACGAGCATTCAATGAAGCTCTGGGAGAACCTGTCGCAGGATCTCAACTACAATGTGATGTATTCACCACGCGGCGTGATGATGCTCTCGCACAACATTCACGATCAGCAGTCGTTCAAGCGGCATATCCATGCCAACCGTCTCTACGGCATCGACAACGAATGGCTGACGCCGGAGCAGGCCAAGGCTTATTGCCCGCCGCTCGATATCTCGGCAACGGCGCGTTACCCGATCAACGGTGCAGCGCTCCAGCGTCGCGGCGGTACGGCGCGTCACGATGCGGTTGCCTGGGGCTACGCGCGTGCGGCCTCGGATCGCGGCGTGCACATCATCCAGAATTGCGAAGTCACCGGCATCCGCCGCGGTCCGGATGGGCGCGTCGTGGGGGTAGAAACGACACGCGGTTATATCGGCGCGAAGAAGATCGGCGTTTCGGCCGCCGGCCACACGACGACGGTCATGAAGATGGCGGACGTGCGCGTGCCGTTGCAATCGAGCCCGCTGCAGGCCCTGGTCTCCGAACCCCTGAAGCCGATCTTTCCCTGTGTGGTCATGTCCAACACGGTGCACGCCTATATCTCGCAGTCCGACAAGGGTGAACTCGTCATCGGCGCGGGCACGGACCAGTACAATTCCTACTCCCAGACCGGAGGCCTGCAGATCATCACGCATACGCTCGATGCCATCTGCGAGCTCTTCCCGATGTTCCGCCGCGTGAAGATGATGCGCTCCTGGGGCGGCATCGTCGATAACACGCCGGACCGCTCGGCGATCCAGTCGAAGACGCCGGTTCCGGGACTCTACGTCAACTGCGGCTGGGGTACGGGCGGCTTCAAGGCGACGCCGGGGTCGGCCAATCTGTTTGCGCATCTGATCGCCCGCGATGAGCCGCACAAGTTCAATGCCGGGCTGACACTGGAACGCTTCCGCACCGGTCGCCTGATCGACGAAGCCGCCGCTGCTGCCGTCGCGCACTGACACGAGGACATCCATGCTACTCATCTACTGCCCATACTGTCAGGAAGAGCGCTCCGAGCTCGAATTCCGTGGCGCCGGCGACGCGCACATAGCGCGACCCCAGAATATCGCCTCGATTTCCGACGAGGAGTTCGAAGAGTATTTCTTCCTGCGCGACAATCCGAAGGGACTCATCTTCGAGCGCTGGCGGCACATGCACGGCTGTGGCCGCTTCTTCAATGCAGCGCGCGACACCGTCAGCGACAAGTTCATCACGACGTACAAGGCCGGCGAGCCGAAACCTCAAATAGGAGCAGCCAGCGTTCCGCACATTCCCGTCGAAACCTACGAAGCGCTGGAAGGAGAGGCGAAATGAGCGGCGCGAACCGAATTTTGGGCAAGGGGCGCCTGACGCCCGCCAGAACCGCCCGCTTCACCTTCGACGGCAAGAGCTACACGGCGCTCGAAGGCGATACCGTCGCCTCGGCACTGATTGCGAACGGCGTGCATCTTGTCGGCCGTTCCTTCAAGTATCACCGGCCGCGCGGCATCCTTTCGGCGGGCGCAGAAGAGCCGAACGCTCTGATCGACGTTGCGCGCGACAGCGCCCGCAAGCAGCCGAACGTGCGCGCCACGGTTCAGGAAGTCTTCGACGGCATGACCGTCAAATCGCAGAACCGTTTCCCGTCGCTCGCCTTCGATATCGGCGGCATCAACGATGCGTTCTCGCCGTTCTTCGCGGCCGGCTTCTACTACAAGACCTTCATGTGGCCGAAGGGCGCCTGGATGCGTCTTTACGAGCCGATGATCCGCCGGGCAGCCGGCCTTGGCGTCGCACCAACGGAAGACGATCCGGATCATTATGCAAGCCGGTTTGCGCATTGCGACGTGCTTGTGGCCGGTGCGGGCGTTGCCGGTCTTTCCGCAGCCCTCGCTGCGGCTGAGGCGGGTGCCAAGGTCATTATCTGCGAAGAGCAGGCAGAGGTCGGTGGAGCGCTGCGATTCGACAGCGGTGTGAAGATCGACGGCATAGATGGTTATGCCTGGGCGCAGCGGACAGCGGCGAAGCTGAAGGCGATGAAGAATGTGCAGCTTCTGACCCGCACGACCGCTTTCGGCTACTACAACCACAATTTCATCGGTCTTGCCGAGCGCGTGACCGACCATATCGCCCGGCCTGCCCGCGATCTCCCGCGCGAGCGTCTGTGGCAGGTCCGCGCCAAGAGGGTGATCCTCGCAGGCGGCGCAATCGAGCGGCACATGGTGTTCCCGAACAATGACCGTCCGGGTATCATGCTTGCTTCGGCAGCACGCATGTATCTGAACCATTACGGCGTTGCCGTTGGGACCAAGGTCGGTGTCTATACCGCTCATGACTCGGCCTACGAGGCTGCCTTCGATCTGAAGCGTGCCGGCGTGGCGATTGCCGCGATCGTCGATTGCCGCCAGACTCCGGGCGCTACGGTTCTTGCCGAAGCGCGGTCACTCGGCATCGACGTGCTGACCGGACAATCCGTCATCAACACCTCGGGCAAACTGCGCGTCTCCTCGATGACTGTCGCGCGCAATGGCGGCGGTTCGCCGCGCAAGATCGCAATCGACGCGCTGCTGGTTTCGGCCGGCTGGACGCCGTCGGTGCATCTGTTCTCACAGTCGCGCGGCAAGGTGAAATTCGAGCCGGAAACGCAGCGCTTCCTGCCCGGAACCTACGCGCAGGATTGCCTCTCCGTGGGTGCCTGCAATGGCACGGACGATCTGCAGCAGACCATTGAAGAGTCCCTGGCAGCCGGTGAACTGATGGCGCAGGCCGTCGGCAAATCGGGCGGCGGCAAGATCAGCATCTCGGCCGAGCAGACCTACGACTGGACGGGCGGCATGATCGGTGCCGCCGAAGGCGCCGGACCGGAAACAAGCGCCAAGGCATTCATCGACTTCCAGCACGATGTCTGCGCTAAGGATATCCGTCTCGCGGTGCGCGAAGGCATGCATTCGATCGAGCACATCAAGCGCTTCACGACCAACGGCATGGCCTCCGACCAGGGCAAGCTTTCCAACATGCACGGTCTGGCGATCGCTGCGGAGATGCTTGGCAAGGAAATCCCGCAGGTTGGCCTCACGACCTTCCGTGCGCCCTATACCCCCGTCACCTACGGTACGCTGATCAGCCATTCGCGCGGCGAGCTCTTTGATCCTACCCGCAAGACACCGATGCACCAGTGGGAAGAAGAGCACGGCGCCGTGTTCGAGGATGTCGGCAACTGGAAGCGCGCATGGTTCTATCCGCGCGCTGGCGAGACCATGCATCAGGCCGTCGCCCGCGAATGCAAGACGGCTCGCGACGTCGCGGGTGTCTTCGATGCCTCGACGCTTGGCAAGATCGAGGTCGTCGGTCCGGATGCGGCCGAGTTCATGAACCTGATGTACACCAATGCCTGGGACACGCTGAAGCCGGGCAAGTGCCGCTATGGCATCATGACGCGCGAAGATGGTTTCATCTATGACGACGGCGTCGTCGGGCGGCTGGCTGACGATCGGTTCCATGTGACGACGACAACAGGCGGCGCGCCGCGCGTTCTCAACCACATGGAAGACTATCTGCAGACGGAATTCCCGCATCTCAAGGTATGGCTGACATCGGCTACCGAGCAATGGGCCGTCATCGCTGTCCAGGGCCCGAAGGCGCGTGAGATCGTCGCGCCGCTCGTCGAAGGGCTCGATATTTCGAATGAGGCGTTCCCGCATATGAGCGTTGCCGAGTGCAAGGTCATGGGCGTGCCGGCCCGTCTCTTCCGCGTGTCGTTCACCGGTGAAGTCGGCTTCGAAATCAACGTTCCGGCGGACTACGGCCAGTCGGTCCTGGAAGCCGTCTGGGCGAATGCAGAGCCACTCGGCGCCTGCGCCTACGGCACGGAGACGATGCACGTGCTTCGCGCCGAGAAGGGCTATATCATCGTCGGACAGGATTCGGACGGCACGGTGACGCCGGATGATGCCGGTCTTTCCTGGGCCGTTTCTAAGAAGAAGACGGATTTCGTCGGCATTCGCGGGCTGAAACGGCCGGACCTCGTGAAGGATGGCCGCAAGCAGCTCGTCGGCCTCGTCACCAAGGATCCGAAGCTGGTCCTGGAAGAAGGCGCGCAGATCGTCGCCAATCCGAACGCGCCGAAGCCGATGACGATGCTCGGCCATGTGACCTCGTCCTATTGGTCGGAAAACCTCGGCAAGTCGATCGCGTTTGCGCTGGTCGCCGGCGGCCGCGCGCGCATGGGCGAGACCCTTTATGTGCCAATGCCGGACAAGACAATCGCCGTCGAGGTGACCGACATGGTGTTCTTTGACAAGGAAGGAGGCCGGATCAATGGTTGATATGGCAATTCGCAAATCCGCTCTTTCCGGTCGTCAGGGCGGTTCGGCAACCGTTCGCCTGAGACCAGCGGCCACGGCGACGCGCGTTGCGCTTCGTGCACCGCAGGAGTCGCTTGCCGGACTTTCCGCCGCACTCGGCGTCACCATTCCCAATGCGCCGAAGACATCCGGCCGCAAGGAGTGGCGCTCGGCACTCTGGCTTGGTCCGGATGAATGGCTGGTGATCGACGAAAGCGGTGCAGACCTGATGGCGAGCCTTGCCAACGCAGGCGTGCTGCATTCTGCCACGGATGTCTCGCATCGCAACGTCGCCATCAATGTTTCTGGCCCGGGCGCCGAGGCAACGCTTTCTGCCGGCTGCCCTCAGGACCTGTCGATAAACGCCTTTCCAGTCGGCGCATGCTCGCGCACGCTGTTCGGCAAGGCGGAAGTCGTGATCTTCCGTACTGATGACGATCTGTTCCGGGTCGAATGCTGGCGATCGTTTTCCGACTACGTCTTCGGCCTGCTGGCCGAGGCGGCGGAAGACGCGGCGCACTAAAGTGTTATTGCCGCCGGCTTGCTCCGGCGGCTAAGCTCTTCCAGTAGGCTTTGGGAGGAGCGAATGAAGATACGTGCGGCAGTGCTGCGGCAATCACCGGTTTCGGCACCATTTGCCGCCAGCCGACCGCTTTCTATAGAAGAACTCGATCTGCAGCCGCCGGGACGCGAGGAGATTCTCGTCCGCATCGGCGCCGCGGGGCTCTGCCATTCCGATCTCTCCGTCATCAATGGCGACCGGCCGCGGCCCGTGCCGATGGCGCTCGGACATGAGGCTGCCGGTACCGTCGAGGCCGTCGGTGACGGTGTCGCTGATCTTGTTCCGGGTGACCGGGTGGTCATGAGTTTCATGCCGAGCTGCGGCCACTGCCTTCCGTGTGCGGAGGGTCGTCCGGCGCTTTGTGTTCCGGGCGCGGCGGCCAACGGCAGCGGAACGCTTCTTTCCGGCGCGCGGCGGCTCGCATGCGAGGAGGTGCCGGTCAATCATCATCTCGGCGTCTCCGGCTTCGCCACGCACGCGGTCGTTTCCCGCCATTCGGCGATCAAGATCGACGCTGGCCTGCCGCTGACCGAGGCTGCACTTTTTGGATGTGCCGTGCTGACCGGAGTGGGCGCTGTCGTTAATACCTGCAAGGTGCAAGCGGGACAGACCGTTGCCGTTGTCGGGCTTGGTGGCGTCGGGCTTGCCGCCGTGCTCGGTGCACTGGCGGCCGGTGCCGGGCGCGTTGTCGCCGTCGATCTCGCGCCGGGCAAGCTGCAGACGGCACTCGCGCTTGGCGCGACGGATGCATTCCTTGCTGGCGATGCGGATATCGCGGAGCAGATCCGCGAGGCAACCGGTGGCGGCGTCGACCATGCGCTGGAGATGGCAGGCTCCGTCAAGGCGTTCGAGCTTGCCTACCGGATCACACGGCGGGGTGGGACCACGGCAACGGCCGGTCTCGCCAATCCGTCCAGCCAGATTTCCATACCGGCGGTCAGCCTGGTCGCCGAAGAGCGCCGCGTGCTCGGAAGCTATCTCGGCGGATGTGTGCCGAGCCGCGACATCCCGCGATACATAGGACTATACCGGCGCGGCCGGCTGCCGGTGGACAGACTGCTTTCCTCGACAGGGCCTCTGGAAGAGATCAACGAGGCCTTCGACTTGCTGCATGAAGGCAAGGTCATCCGGCATGTCATCGATTTCGGCTGAGGTTCAGACGTCCGGCCGGTCTTTGGGATCGAACTGCGCGATCGTGATCCAGTTCGCGGTGAGGGCGGGCTTCTTCTCGTTCTCGATTTCGATCGACACCTCGTAGGTGGTCATCAGCATGTTGGCGCCACGGAAGCGGGCGTCGGCGAGTACGAAATGGCCACGGACGCGGGTGCCGGATCTGACCGGCGTCATGAAGCGGACCTTATCGAACCCGTAATTGATGCCCATCGTCTGCTCGCGAATTTTGGGAAGGGCATTGTAATTCATCGCCGAAAGCAGCGAGAGCGTCAGGAATCCATGGGCGATCGTACCGCCGAAGGAGCTTTCGGCAGCGGCGCGGACGGGGTCGGTATGGATGAACTGGTGGTCGTTGGTGGCATGAGCAAAGGCGTCGATCATTGCCTGGTCGACAAGAATCCATTCCGAAAGTCCCGTCTTCGTGCCAATGAACCCACGGATTTCCGCGAGTGAAAGTTCCCTGACCATTGATTCCTCATGAGAAAGCGGCTGCGCAAGCCTTACAATGGGATTGTGACGATTGCGACAAGGAATTGCGGGCTGGAGCCCGGCGAATCAACTTTCGAGATAGAAAGCGACCGAGCGGCGCGGTACGATGGCCGAGCTCGCGGACTTCTTGGGCACATCGGGGGCGAGAAGCCGCCATGAGGACGGACCGGGCAACGCAAAGATTTCCTCGCCACCCGAGCGATTGAAAAGAACGGCCAGCCGTGCGGCATTGCCGCTTTGACGGTCGCGTGTCGAAAGCACCATTCCGAGCGTGGAAAAGTTCGGCGTCTCCCACTCCTGCACGCTCATCGGCTGGCCGGAGGGCGATATCCATTCGACATCGCCGTTGCCGGAGAGGAAGTCCAACTCGGTGAAGACGGAGAAGCGCTTGCGGAGGCCGGAGATGAATGCGGTGTGGGCGATGAGTTCGTCGTCGAGCGCCGCCCAGTCGACCCAGGTAATCTCATTGTCCTGGCAGTAAGCGTTGTTGTTGCCTCGCTGGGTGCGGGCGGCTTCGTCGCCCGCCGTCAGCATGATGCTGCCTCGGCTGGCAAAGAGTGTAGAAAGCAGCGCCTTCAAGTCGTCGCGGCGCCTGCGGATGATATCGGGGTAGCGGGTTTCACCCTCGACGCCGTTGTTCCACGAGTGGTTTTCGTTGTGGCCGTCCCGGTTTTCCTCGCCATTCGCCTCGTTGTGTTTGCCGCTGTATGAGACGAGGTCGTTTAGAGTGAAACCGTCGTGAGCGGCGAGGAAGTTGACGCTGCGGGTCGCCGCTCCGCCGTTGCGGGAGAAGATGTCGGAAGAGCCGGCAAGCGCGGTGGCAAGCGGGCCGGTCTTCCAATCGTCACCGCGCCAATAGCAGCGCACATCGTCGCGCACACGGTCATTCCATTCCAGGAAGGGTACGGGAAAGTTGCCGAGCTGATAGCCGCCCGGGCCTATATCCCAGGGTTCCGCGATCATGACACGGTCGGCGAGCACGTCATCTTTCAGCATCGCGGCAAGCATCTCGCCATGGGACTCGAAGCCATTTCCCGTGCGGCCGAGAACCGTCGCCAGATCAAAGCGGAAGCCGTCCACTCCGGCCCCCAGCACAAAATGGCGCAGGCTGTCGATGATGAGCTGGCGGATATAGGGATGATCGCAGGCGACCGTGTTACCCGTCCCGGTGTCGTTGACGAGTTCGCCCGAGCGGCCGGGGAGGTGGCGGTAGAATGAGAGATTGTCGAGGCCGCGCAGCGAGAGCGTCGCGCCGTAACGATCGCTCTCGCCGGTATGGTTGAAGACGAGGTCGAGGATGACGCCGATGCCTTCGGCACGAAGCGCAGCCACCGTGTCGCGCAGTTCGGCCATGCCGCCCGGGACGATGCGCGGATCGAGCGCCATGAAGGCAACGGGATTGTAGCCCCAACCGTTCGTGAGCCCGAGCTGCGGCAGGTGGCGCTCGTCGATCCAGGCGACGATCGGCATCAGTTCGACGGCGTCGACGCCGATGCGCTTGAGGTGAGCGATGACCGAAGGATGGGCAAGCGCGGCGACCGTGCCACGCTGTGCCTCGGGCACGTCCGGATGGAGGATCGTGAACGGCCTGACGCCGACTTCATAGATAAATCCGCCCGGCTTCAAGAGCGGCGCCCCTGGCGTCACTGTCTTGTCGCGGGTGACGATCGCCTTGGGCACCAGGCTCTGCGTATCTTCGCCGAAGGCGCCGAGACGCGGATCGTGGCCGAAAGGGCGGTCCAGCTCCTTGGCGTATGGGTCCACCAGGAGCTTGGACCGATCGAACCAGAGGCCATTGTCCGGATCATAGATACCATCGGCCCGAAGGCCGTAACGGGCACCTTCTTTCAAACCGTCGACAAAGAGCCGGTGTACAGGACCGTCTTCACGCGCCATCGGCAGCCGCGCGAGTTCCTTGTCACCGCTTTCATCGAAGAGGCAGAGCTGGATCTCGGCGGCGTTCCGCGACCAAACGGTGAATTCGACACCGCTTTCGAAGGTGATTGCGCCGCCCTGGATCCCGGTAACTGCCCGCATGCGTTTCAGGTGATCACGGAAGGCGCATCGCGGCCGGTGCGCCGGCGGATGTCTGCGATGCTTTCCGCAGCGGCGATCAGGTCAGCGAGCGCCTCTTGCGTCTCGATATTGTGCTGCGCCGAATCCGGCTCGTAGCGCTCGAGATAAACGCGCAACGTCGCGCCTGACGTTCCAGTGCCGGAGAGGCGGAACACAACGCGCGAGCCGCCACCGAAGAGGATGCGGATGCCTTGATGTTCGCTGACCGACCCGTCGACCGGATCGTGATAGGCGAAATCGTCAGCCTTTTCGATGGTCAGGCCGCCGAACGTCTTTCCGGGGAGCGAGGCGAGCTGGTCGCGCAGGTTCTGGATCAAGCCGTTTGCTGCGTCGGTGTCGAGGCCTTCGTAGTCATGGCGCGAATAGTAGTTGCGGCCGTAGGTCTGCCAATGCTGCGTAACGACGTCCTGGACGCTTTCGCCACGCACGGCAAGGATGTTCAGCCAGAGGAGCACGGCCCAGAGGCCGTCCTTCTCGCGGACATGATTGGAGCCGGTACCGGCGCTTTCCTCACCGCAGATCGTTGCCATGCCGGCATCGAGCAGGTTGCCGAAGAATTTCCAGCCGGTCGGCGTTTCGTACATCCCGATGCCACGTTTTTCCGCAACACGATCCGCAGCGCCACTCGTCGGCATCGAACGTGCGATGCCTGCAAGGCCGCCGGAATATCCGGGCGCGAGATTGGCGTTGGCCGCGAGGATCGCGAGGCTGTCGGATGGGGTGACGAAGATGCCGCGGCCAATGATGAGGTTGCGGTCGCCGTCACCGTCCGATGCGGCGCCGAAATCGGGCGCATCGTCGCCCATCATCTCATCATAGAGTTCCTTGCAGTGGACGGGATTCGGATCGGGGTGATGGCCCCCGAAATCCGGCAGCGGCATGAAGTTGCGCACCGAGCCGAGCGGCGCGCCGAGGCGGTTTTCAAAGATCTCCTTGGCATAGGGGCCGGTCACGGCACTCATCGCATCGAAGGCGATGCGGAAGCCGAGGCTGATCATGTTGCGGATGGCGCCGAAATCGAAGAGCTCGTCCATCAGAGCCGTGTAATCTTCGACCGAATCGATGACCGAAAGCATCATGCCACCCGGCAACTCTTCCTTGCCAATGCGATCGAGGTTCACGTCCGGGAAATCAGCGATCTTGTAGCTCTTGATCGTCTTGGTGCGGGCATAGATCGCGTCGGTGATCTTTTCCGGTGCGGGACCGCCGTTGTTGACGTTGTATTTGATGCCGAAATCTTCCGTCGGGCCGCCGGGATTGTGGCTGGCCGAGAGGATGATGCCGCCGAAGGCCTTGTATTTGCGGATGATGTGCGAGGCTGCCGGAGTAGACAGGATGCCGCCCTTGCCGACCATGACCTTTCCGAAGCCATTGGCGGCGGCCATCTTGATGGCCTTCTGGATGACTTCGCGGTTGTAATAGCGTCCATCGCCGCCGATGACGAGGCACTTGCCCTGGTAGCCTTCCAGCGAGTCGAAGATCGACTGAATGAAGTTCTCAGCATAGTTCGGCTGCTGGAAGACGGGGACCTTCTTCCTGAGACCGGATGTGCCGGGTTTCTGGTCCTGATAGGGCGTGGTGGATACAGATTTGATCATTTCTGTCACTTGCCTTTCGAGGCGAGACTTGAATAGAGGGCAGCGTAGCGCTCGGCGCTCTTCTCCCACGAGACATCCGATTTCATGCCCTGCTTTTGCAGCTGGGTCCAGACTTTTTGGTCCGCGAAAAGATGCAGCGCACGCCGGATTGCCTGCACCATACCCTCTGCGGTGACTGGAGAAAACTGAATTCCCGTTGCGACTTTCGCCGCAAGTGCGGCGTGATTGGCATCGATTACGGTATCATTGAGACCGCCAGTACGGGCCACGATGGGCACGCAACCGTAGCGCAGACCGTAAAGCTGGGTGAGTCCGCAAGGCTCGAAACGCGAAGGAATGACGATGGCGTCGCAACCGGCCTGCATCAGGTGCGACATCGGTTCGTTGTAACCGATCGAGACGCCGATACGGCCGGGGTGGCGGCTGGCCGCGGCAAGAAGCGAGCCCTCCAACGCAGGATCGCCGGACCCCAAAACCGCGAGCTTGCCGCCGAGGGCGACGATCTCATCGGCTGTGGCGGCGACCATGTCCATGCCCTTTTGCCAGGTGAGGCGGCTGATGATGCAGAAGATCGGTGCCCCATCATCATGCAGGTGAAAGAATTCGGCGACCGATTTGCGGTTCTCGCTGCGATTCTTCAGCGTCGTGCTGCCGTAGTGCGTGTGGACAACGGGATCGGTCGCCGGGTTCCACACATCGGCATCGATGCCGTTGACGATCCCGTGCAGAACGTCGCGGCGGCCGGAGATGACCCCTTCAAGACCCATGCCGAACTGATTTGTCAGGATCTCTTCCGCATAGGTGGGACTGACGGTGGTGATCGCATGCGCGGTCTGAAGCCCACCCTTCAGGAAGCTGAGATGGCCGTAATATTCGATAGTGTCGGTCGAAAAGGCATGCGGCGGCAAGCGCAGGCTCGGGAAGATCTCAGCGGCGAACTGGCCTTGGAAGGCCATGTTGTGGACCGTGAGAACGCTCGGCAGCTCCGGCGTCGGATAGTAACGCATGTAGAGCGGCGTCATGGCGGCTTGCCAATCATGGGCATGGACGAGGTCCGGGCGCCAGTCCGGCATCAGACCGGCGGCGATTTCGGCCGCCGCCAGCGACAGCGCTGCGAAGCGACGCCAGTTGTCAGGGTAATCCTTGCCCGTGTGGTCGAGATAGGGACCTCCCGGACGGTCGTAATAGGCAGGGGCGTCGAGCACGAGGATGTTGAGGCCCTCGTAATAGAATTCCAGCACCCTCGCAGGTTCGCCGAGCAGGTCAGTGAACTGCAGGCGAACGACGGGATCTTGAACAGCTTTCATGACGGCCGGGTAGCCGGGCATGAGGGTTTTCGATTCAATGCCGAACTGCTTGAGTGCGATTGGCAGGGCGCCGGCCACATCGGCAAGGCCCCCTGTCTTGATCAAAGGGAAGACTTCGGACGAAACCGAAAGAACTTTCATATGTCTAGAGATCCAATTTATCGATCATAGGCTGCGTTATCAGGCAAATACCGCTTTCAGTCCGGCGGAAGCGCTTGGCATCGAGTTTCGGGTCCTCGCCCACGACAAGACCCTCCGGAATGACGACTCCATGGTCGATCACGACGTTTTTCAGCTGGGCGCGCCGACCGATCTTTACGCTCGGCAGGACGACGGCTCCCTCCAGTTTGGAATAGGAGTTAGCGCGAACGCCGGTGAAAAGAAGGCTCTTGTGAAGCGTGGCGCCGGAGATGATGCAATCGCCAGCGATGACCGACGAGGTCGCCGAGCCGCGGCGATCTTCATCGTCATGCACGAACTTTGCCGGCGGCGAGATTTCCGCATAAGTCCAGATCGGCCAGGACTTGTCGTAGATATCGAGCTCTGGAACGATCGCGGTCAGATCGATATTCGCCTGCCAGTACGCTTCGATCGTCCCGACGTCACGCCAATAGGGCTCGCGTTCGAAATCGGAGCGAACGCAGGACTGCCCGAAGCGGTGGGCGACCGCCTTACCGTTCTTGACGATATAGGGAATGATGTCCTTGCCGAAATCCTTGCTGGAGTTGGGATCGGCGGCATCGCGCTGAAGCGCGTCGATCAGGAACTTCGTGTGGAAGACGTAAATCCCCATCGAGGCGAGCGCAAAGTCCGGTTTGTCCGGAATGCCGGGCGGGTCTGCAGGCTTTTCGACGAAATCGATGATCCGGTCCGTCTGGTCGACATGCATGACGCCGAAGCCCACGGCTTCCATGCGCGGCACTTCCAGGCAGCCGATCGTCACGTCCGCGCCGGAATCGACGTGCTGCTGCAGCATCCACTCGTAATCCATCTTATAGACGTGGTCGCCGGCCAGGATGACCATGTACTCGACGCCGTAGTCCTGGATGATATCGATATTCTGGTAAACCGCGTCGGCTGTGCCTTCGTACCATTGCGTCTCCGAGACGCGCTGGCTGGCCGGAAGGATGTCGAAGCTCTCGTTCCGCTCAGGGCGGAAGAAGTTCCAGCCGCGCTGCATGTGGCGGATCAGAGAGTGCGCCTTGTATTGCGTGGCGACACCGATACGGCGAATGCCGGAGTTCAGCGCGTTCGACAACGCGAAGTCGATGATGCGTGTCTTGCCGCCGAAATAAACGGCCGGTTTCGCACGCCGATCGGTGAGTTCCTTCAGGCGGCTCCCCCTGCCACCGGCCAGAACATAGGCCATTGCGTCGCGGGCAAGTGGCTGAACGCGTTTTTCTACCATTGTCTCTCCTCCCACCAGTTCTCAAGTCTCAGGTTCAAGCATGATCGTTGCCAGCGGCGGCAAGGTGATCGTAGCCCTTACGTCGCCGCCGGCATTGACGGCCTGCACGCGCCCCCCATTGCCCTTGCCGCTGCCGCCGTAGATATCGGCGTCGGTGTTCAGGATTTCCCGCCAGCGGCCTTCGAAGGGCAGGCGGATGGAATAGTTCTCGCGGTAGATCGGCGTGAAATTGGTGATGACGGCAACCGGCTTCTGGCCCGGCGCCTTGCGCAGCCATGCAAAGACGGAGTTCTCGTGATCGTCGGCAACCAGCCATTCGAAGCCGTCGCCCTCGCAGTCGCGGGCGTGCAGCGCTGGTTTGGAGCGGTAGGTGAGGTTGAGATCGCGCACCAGGCGGCGCATGCCTTCATGCATGCGGTATTGCAGCAGGTTCCAATCGAGCGACGTTGCCTCGCTCCATTCGCTCCATTGGGCGAATTCCTGGCCCATGAAGAGCAGCTTCTTACCCGGATAGCCCCACATGAAGGCATAGTAGGCGCGCAGGTTTGCGAATTTCTGCCAGTCGTCGCCGGGCATTTTGGCGATCAGCGAGCCTTTGCCGTGCACGACTTCATCGTGCGACAGCGGCAGAACAAAGTTTTCCGAATAGGCGTAGAGAAGGCCGAAGGTCAGTTCGTTGTGATGATGCCTGCGGTGCACCGGATCGCGCTTCATGTAGCTCAGCGTATCGTGCATGAAGCCCATGTTCCATTTGAAGCCGAAGCCGAGGCCCCCTTCATGTACCGGCTGCGAGACTTTCGGCCAGGAGGTTGATTCTTCAGCAATGGTCATGACACCCGGATGCTCCGCGTAGATGCGGGTATTCATGTCCTGAAGGAAGCGGACGGCCTCGAGATTCTCGTTGCCGCCATACTCGTTCGGGATCCACTCGCCATGGTTTCGCGAATAGTCGAGGTAGAGCATCGAGGCGACGGCATCGACGCGCAGGCCGTCGAGATGAAATTTCTCGGCCCAGTAAAGCGCATTGTTGACGAGATAGGATTGAACCTCGGTGCGACCGAAATTGTAGATCGCGGTGTTCCAGTCCGGATGGAAACCCTTGCGCGGGTCCTCATGCTCGTAAAGCGCAGTACCGTCGAACCAGCCAAGTCCGTGCTCATCGGTCGGAAAGTGTGCCGGCACCCAGTCGAGGATGACGCCGATACCGACTTTGTGGCAGCCATTGACGAAGCGGGCAAAACCTTCGGGCTCACCAAAACGGGCGGTCGGCGCATAGAGGCCGGTGGTCTGGTATCCCCAGGACGGATCGTAGGGATGTTCGGTGATCGGAAGGAACTCGATATGGGTGAAGCCCATGTCGACGCAATAGGGGATGAGGCTGTTGGCGAGCTCATCCCAGGAGAGGAACGAGCCATCCTGCCGGCGCTGCCATGAGCCGGCATGCACCTCATAGATCGAGATCGGCTGACGGCGCTTGTCGGTCTCGCTCCAATGCTTGAGGTGGGCCTCGTCCTGCCATTCCTGCAGCAGTTCGGGAGCTGCGACGGAGGCCGTCTTCGGGCGCAATTCGCTGCGCCGGGCAAATGGATCGGCCTTCAGTGGCAGGAGAACGCCATCGTGACCGCGTATCTCGAACTTGTAAGCAACGCCTGTCGGTACGTCGGGCGCGAAAATTTCCCAAATTCCGGCGCCGGCCCGGAAGCGCATCACATGGCGGCGGCCGTCCCAATTGTTGAAATCGCCGACGACGGATACGCGTTGGGCATTCGGCGCCCAGACGGCGAAATGAATGCCCTGCGCCCCTTCATGCTTGATCCAGTGCGCCCCCAACTTGTCGAAAAGCCGAAGATGGGAGCCCTCGCGAACGTAGTAGTCGTCCATCGGACCGAGGACAGGGCCGAAGCCGTAGGGGTCGGTTACAGCCCATTCCGCATCGCCGCGCCTGGCGCGGTAGCGCACCGGTTGTAGTTTCGTCAGCGATACCGGACCCGCAAAAAAGCCTTCGGGGTGGAGTTGTGTCAGTTCGCCGATGATGCTGCCGTCGAGTGTCAAGGCGGTGACTTCTTCGGCACCGGGAATGAAGCAGCGCGCGGCATAGCTCTCGCCTGCCTCGTGGATGCCCAGCACGGCAAACGGGTTTGCGTGCGAGCCTGCAAGGATTGCCGCTATCTCGTCTGCCGAAATTTCCCAGGGACGCTTTGCCTCACGGGCGGATTTCGGCGTCTTCATCCAGCTCTCCAGATTTCCGTGGCATACTGCCGGATCGCGCGGTCGGAGGAGAACCAGCCCATGCGCGCGGTATTGTTGATGGTCTTGGCATACCAGGAGGACGGCTCGGTCCAGAGCTGATCCACCTCTCGCTGGGCGGCGGCATAGGCATCGAAGTCGGCTGCGACCATGAACCAGTCGTGCGAATAAATACCATCGATCAGCTGGGCGTAGCGGTTGCGGTCATCCGGCGAGAAGACGCCTCCCGCGATCGCGGCCAGCGCCTGCGACAGCTCACGCGAGCTGTCAATGATCGCACGCGGATTGTGTCCGTCGCTGCGGATCTTGGCGACTTCATCGGCACGCAGGCCAAAGATGATGATGTTCTCCGCGCCGACATGGTCGCGCATTTCGACGTTCGCGCCGTCCAGGGTGCCGATCGTCAGCGCCCCGTTCAGAGCAAACTTCATGTTGCCGGTGCCCGAAGCTTCCATGCCGGCCGTCGAAATCTGTTCCGACAGATCAGCTGCAGGAACCATGACCTCGGCAAGCGAGACGTTGTAGTTGGGCACGAAGACCACCTTCAGGAGGCCGCGGACCGCCGGGTCGTTGTTGATTGTACGGGCTACGTCGTTGATGAGTTTGATGATGAGCTTGGCGTTGTGATAGCTCGGTGCCGCCTTGCCGGCGAAAAGCTTTACCCGTGGCACCCAGTCCAGTTCAGGATGCGAGCGGATCTGATCGTAGAGGGCCACCGCCTCGACAACGTTCAGCAGCTGGCGCTTGTACTCGTGAATGCGCTTGATCTGAATGTCGAACATTGCAGAAGGGTCGAGCTTCACGCCCATGCGGCTTGCGACAAGATTGGAGAGCGCCACCTTGTTCGCGCGTTTTACGGCAGCGAACTTCTCCTGGAAGCTTGGATCCGTGGCGAATTTTTCGAGAGGCTTGAGCTTCTCGGCATCGTCCAGGAATTCGTCGCCGATCGTTTCGCGGATAAGGCTGGTCAGGCCGGGGTTGCATTGCTGCAGCCAGCGGCGCGGCGTAATGCCGTTCGTCTTGTTGTTGATGCGGTCGGGATAAAGCTTGTGCAGGTCGGCAAAGACCGTGACCTTCATGAGTTCGGTATGCAAAGCGGAAACGCCATTGACCGAATGGGATCCGACAAAGGCGAGATTGCCCATGCGCACGCGGCGCTCGCCGCTTTCGTCGACCAGTGAGATCGCGCGGATTTCGGTATCGGAAAATTTCCTCTCCTTGCGGGCTTCCAGAAGAATCTTGGCATTGATCGCGTAGATCAGCTGCATATGACGCGGCAGCAGCCGCTCGAAGAGCGGAATGGGCCACGTCTCGAGAGCTTCCGGCAGCAGCGTGTGGTTGGTGTAAGAGATCGTGCGGCGGACGATGTCAAAGGCCTGCTCGAAGTCCATGCCATGGACATCGCAGAGCAGACGCGTCAGCTCGGCGACCGAGACGGCGGGATGCGTGTCGTTGAGCTGGATCGCCACCTTGTCCGGCAGCGAGGTGAAATCGTCATACTGCTGCAGGTGGCGGCGCAGGATGTCCTGAAGCGAAGCGGAGGAGAAGAAAAATTCCTGGCGAAGGCGCAGTTCCTGACCGGCCGGCGTGGCGTCTGCCGGATAGAGCACGCGGGTCAGGCTTTCCGCCTTGTTGCTCTCGCGCAGAGCGCCGATGTGGTCGCCGGCATTGAAGGCGTCCAGCAGGATCGGGTCGATCGGCTGCGCCGACCAGAGACGCAGCGTATTGACGCGCTTGCCGCGCCAGCCGACGGCCGGCGTATCGAAGGCGGCGGCGATGACGCGCTCTGCCGGCTTCCACACATAGCGCGGCTCGCCTTCTGTGCTGGTGGCCACGTCGACGGTGCCGCCGAAGCCTATCTCATAAGAGCTTTCGCGGCGTTCGAACTCCCAGGGATTGCCGTGGGCAAGCCAGTTTTCCGGCAGTTCCACCTGCCAACCATCGGCAAGCTGCTGGCGGAAGAGACCGTGGACATAGCGGATGCCGTAGCCATAGGCTGGCACGTCAACCGTCGCCATGCTTTCCATGAAACAGGCAGCGAGACGGCCGAGACCGCCGTTGCCAAGCGCGGCATCCGGCTCAAGCCCGGCGATGACGTTGATATCGACGCCCAACGAGGCAAGCGCATCGCGAACCTCCTCCATTAAGCCCATATTCGTGACGGCATCGCGCATCAGGCGGCCGATCAAGAATTCGAGCGACAAATAGTAAACGCGCTTAGCACCTGTCGCGTAGACGTTGCGGGTCGATTCCATCCATTTGTCGATGATGCGGTCGCGAACGACGAGAATAGTGGCCGTCAGCCAATCGTGCGGCTTGGCGACTTTTGCATCCTTGCCGATGCGGTACGTCAGGCGTTCGATGATCTCTTCGGCGAGGATTTCCGGCCGTGAACTGCGTGGAGCGGGGGAGGGGATGGTCGGCTTGGTAACGGTGTTCATCGTCATATCTCGCCAATTTGTCATTTCAATTCAGGACGTTACGCCCGATACTATCGATTTATCTACGCACGCCGGTCAGGGCAGTTTATGCACCGTTACGACGCACTTGCAACAAAGAGATTTAGACGGCGGAAAAATTTGCAGAACCTTCACATTTGCTGGCGTGAGGGAGTTGATTTCAATTGGTTTTCCCGCTCGGATGCGGGATCAGCGCTAAACGAAAAGCCGCTCCGGTTGGTTCCCGGAGCGGCTTATTTGTTTGATCGACAATTGCTTGGCGTCAGTGCGTCAAAAGCGTCATGGCCTTGGTCGCGGTCTGAGCAATGCTATCGAAGTCGTCAATCAGCTTTTGCATCGTCTCGGCCTCAAAATAATTGCTGGGTGACGAAGCGCAGTATTCGAGCAGGCTCTTGCCCTTTGCAGGCGCCATGAAGGCGACCGCAAAGATCGTTATTTTATTTTTTTCCTCTTTGGCAGCGTCGCAGGCATCACGGACGTTTTGGTCCTTTTCACTGTTCCACGTGCTGCTGTCGCCGGTCATTTCACCGTCGGTCATGAGCACGATGTAGCGGTCAACGTTTGCGTTGCCGTTCGCGGCGTGCGCTGTGCTTTCGGTGTCGCTACCGTCGTCGTTCTTCTTAATAGCTGCTGTCGATTGCTGCATCGGCTCTGTAGCGTCAGTGCCGCCATTTGCCGTCAGCGTGCTGACAAACTTCCGGCCGGTGGACGTGCCCCAGTTCATTGGGCTGATGCCGATGATTTTTTTATTTTTGTCGCGCGTGAGACCGTTATTATAGGACATGACGCCGGTGCGGACGAGAACGTGGGTGGGGTCGGCAGTGTCTAGCGCATCGAAGAGCTTACCTGCGGCTGTCTTCAAGGCTTGGATCTTGGTGACAGTTGAATACGTTTTGCAAATCTTGTTGCCTTCGCTGTCCAGCTTGTAGTTGCCGCTACCGTCCAGCTTGTAGACCGAGCAAGTGTAGTCTTTCATCGAACCCGACTGATCGAGATCGAGTTCCATGGAGAGCGCGCTCTTGGTGTTGGTTGTGCCGCTTGTCGTTGCGCTGTTGCTGGCGAGTGATACGGTCTTCTTGCCAAAAACGCTCATCAGGGGTGTCAAGCCCATGTCGTACGAAGCGTTTACGCTGACATTGTAGCCCTTGCCGGTAGCCGTCGTGGTCGTTGTCACGGTTACGTTGGTTTTGTTCCTGAGGGACGCAGCGTCACTGCCACTTAGGTAGTTGGCCATTTGGCCGACAACAAAATCCTTGGCTAGCGCCTCGGCGGCCGTACTGTCGGCGACCTTGCCATCCGCAAGGGCGGTCGCGGCGGCGAGTGCTGCTGCATCGGACGCTTCCTGAAGCTGGCGCTGCTGCAAGATCATATTGGAAAAATCGATGGCGAGCCCAGCCGTGCCGATCAGAACCGGGATGACGATAGCAGTCACCATTCCGAAATTTCCGGAACGATCACGCAGTATGTGGCGACCGCTGGCGAGAAGCGAAGATAAGGCAGACATCATGTCACCCGAAAGCAAGAGGAACATTGTGTCTCAACGCTTACAGGATGGTTGTTACCGAGGGTTTTAAAACAGTCGCTAAAATTAGAGGGAACGGACGATTTCGATACATGATCTATTGCTTTTGCGGGATGGCCTTCTTGCGAAACACATCTTCGGTGGTTTGGTGCATTAACACCTATGGTGGATTCATGCAGGCGATCACTGGATCGGAATGACGTCGACCGCCTGCACGGAGCGATGATTGCCGGAGCTCTTCAACACGCCGATGACGGGGGCGACGTCGGAATAATCGCGGCCGTAGGCGACGACGATGTGGTCAGTGCCAGCGGGCATGTCGTTTGTCGGGTCCAGTTCGATCCAGCCCAGCGTCGCGCCGCACCAGACGCGAACCCAGGCGTGCATTGCGTCGGCGCCTTCGAGCCGCTCCTTGCCGGGCGGCGGGATGGTTCGCAGGAAACCGGAGACATAGCCCGCCGGGATGCCGAGGCTGCGGAGCGCCACGATCATCACATGGGTGAAATCCTGGCAGACCCCGCGTTTAAGTTCGAAAGCCTCGAGCGGCGTGGAATCCACCGTCGTTGCTTCCGGGTCGTAGGTGAAATCTTTGTTGATACGGGTGCATAATGCATTGGCGATCTGGAGAACGGTGAGGCCGGGCAGAGCGCAGCTTCTGGCGTAGTCGGAGATGGCGCGGGTTTCGACGAGGCGCGGGCTGTTGCCAAGGAAGTGGTGTGGCGACTCGGGTTGGAGCGACCAAACGTCGGCGATTTCTTGCGGCAGGTCGGCAAGAGCCGGCGAGAAATCGGCGGCGATGGAATGGCTGTCGACCTGGACGCGTGCCTGCATACGGATGTCCAGACTATCGTGCGGCAACCGCAGCCGGAAGGAGGTTGCAGGATGGCGGAAGAAGTCGGTGAAGTGCGATTGCTCGTCCGGCGTGGGGGAAATGGTGATCGAGCCTGCAACCAGGCGCTGGCGGTCAGGCAGCGAAAGCGGCATCAGCCGCATAATATGACGCGCTCCCGAGGCGGGCGTGTCGTAGGTGTATCCCATGTGCAGGGTTAGATCGTAGAGCACCGCGGTCACCCTAGGTAGGTCTGGGCAAGAAGGTCGGATAGCTGCTTCAGCTCACGTTCCATCTTTTTGTAGATCTCGCTCGTCATCGCCTCCGGCGTCATGACGGCAAGGCCGGAATGCAGGCGCATGGTTTCGCGGTAAAATGCCGACATCTGCCCGTTGACGAAGGCGTTCGGCAGTTGCTCGGCCTCGCGGTGGATTTCGTTCATCTGAAAGAGAACTGAACGCGGGTTGAGCGGATCGAGCGCCAGAAGGTCGGTGACTGTCAGGCGGGCCGTATTGACGTTGTACCGGCGCCGGTGGGTCATGACGCTGTCGCCGATTTCGAGCAGCATGTCCAGCGCGCCATCCGGGGCATCGGGTCCCGACATGTAGCCGAGAAGGCGCGTCATGTGCAGGCCGCGTTCGATGTAGCGTCCAAGCGAAAGAAAACGCCAGCCGGTGAAGCGATACATGTTTTCGTGCACGAGACCGGCGAAGCCCGCAAGCTTGCGCAACAGGATGGTCATGGCATGGCTGGCGTCGTCGCCGGCTGTGACGGTGGCGTGAAAGCGGCGCGCGGTCTTGGCAAGATCGTTGAGCGCCAGCCAGCCGTCAGGCGAGAAGCGATCGCGTATGTTGCTGGCGGAATAGACGGCGCTCTCGATGTTGCGCAGCAGCGTTTCCGGCACGGGCTCATCCGTGTCGATGTCGACGCCGACGAGGTATTTCGAAACGTCGGCCAGCAGCGGCTGGCTCGGATCAGCGGCCTCGGCGTAGCGGGCATGCCAGGCGCGAAGGATGCGAAGCGCGCCTTCAGCACGCTCGATATAACGGCCGAGCCAGAAGAGATTGTCGGCCGCCCGGCTTGGCAGGCTGCCCGGCATATTGCGGGTGAAGCTTCCTTCCGCGGGCAGCAAGGTATGGCGCTCGACCGGTTTGTCGCTGACAATCCAGACGTCCGCCGCCGCCCCGCCCGCCTGCATTGCGATCGCGGCTACGTCATCGCCGGAGCCAATGCGGGCGAAGCCGCCCGGCATGATCTGCCAGCCACGGGCGGTACGGGCGGCGAAGACGCGCAGCGACATCGGCCGCGGCGTCAGCTTGCCGTCGACCCAGGCCGGTGTGGTGGAAAGCGTGACGACTTCCTGGCCGACGAGTTTCGGGCCATCGGAATTCAGCCAGTCGGTAATCGAATCCTTTGCCGCCGAGCGGAGTGAGGAGCCCAGAACGGACTCACCGCGATCATCGAAGAAGGGGGCGCGCGAATAGGCGGGTCCGATCACCATCTTCTCGATATTTCTTGCGACGTGTTCGCGTTCTTCTTTCTGGCCGCACCACCACGTGGCGATCGATGGCAGCTTCAGCTTCTCTCCAAATAACCGGTGGCAGATCGTCGGCATGAAGGCGAGCAGGGCGCGGGTCTCGAGGATTCCGGTCCCGAGCGCGTTGACGATCGTCACCGATTCTGCGCGAAGCGCCTCGACCAGGCCTGGAGTGCCGA
This sequence comes from Rhizobium sp. SVR5-2C, assembly GCF_056755115.1. Lineage (NCBI taxonomy): Bacteria > Pseudomonadati > Pseudomonadota > Alphaproteobacteria > Hyphomicrobiales > Rhizobiaceae > Rhizobium > Rhizobium sp. SVR5-2C. Next base: position 53,371 of record NZ_JBNDHT010000019.1, read on the forward strand.
TGCGCGAATTCTGGTCGAGTTCCAGCGGATCGGCATAGGCGGAATCGAGGCGGCGCCAGAGCACGCCGATCGGCTTCAGGCCGGCGACCGTACGCACCATGACGCGGCCATTGACCACCGCGAGATCCTCGCCTTCGAGCAGCATGAAGCCGAGATATCGGGCGATATAGGCGTGTTCATAGTAGGTCTCGTTTGCCGGGCCGGGGGTCAGAACGCCGATGCGATCATCACCGGAGTGCTTCATGGTCTGCAACGCGTCGCGGAAGCCGCCGAAGAACGAGGCGAGACGGTGAACAGGGGTCTCGGCATAGATGTCAGAGAAGGCGCGCGTCGTGGCAACCCGGTTTTCGAGCGCGAAGCCTGCGCCTGAGGGCGCCTGCGTGCGATCGGCGAGAACCCACCAGTCTCCATCCGGTCCGCGGCCGATCTCGAAGGCACAGAAATGCAGGTAATGACCGGAGGCCGGCTTTATGCCTGCGAGCGGGCGCTGGAATTCCGGATTGGAGGCGATCAGGCCGGGCGGCAGGTATCCCTCTTCCACCAGTTTGTTGTCGCTATAGATATCGGCGATAATCGCTTCAAGCAGATCGGCGCGCTGCACGAGGCCGGCGGAAAGTGCCTGCCATTCACGCTCGTCGATCAAGACCGGAATGTGCGACAGCGGCCAGGAGCGCTCGCCGGTGCCCTTGCTGCCATAAGCGCGGTAGAACACACCGGCATCGCGGAGATAGCGGTCGGCCCGGGCGAAGCGCTCGGTCAGCTCATTTGGCGGAATTTCCCCGAAGCTTGCAAGGAAGCGCTGCCAGACGGGACGAATGGCGCCGTTGTTATCGACCATCTCATCGGCAGCGCTAGGGAGCGGCGCATAGCCGAAGACTGCCTCGTTGCCGGCACGATCGCGAATCTCGCTCTTGCGTTTTTCCGTTGCCGGTTTCTTGCCCATTCACTCTAGCTCTTCAAATGCCCGCCGAGGGAATAGTGTGCAATGCAGCGATGGAAAGCAAGGCGAAACGGCTAACGCAGCGAAGCCATTACGACACTCTTGCGAAAGCCACCGCGGCTTTGAGACCGTCGCCAGCTGAACCCGGCAAAAGCGTGAGCTTTGCATTGAAAAGGTTGGCTATTTCTTCAACGATCGGCAGGCCGAGACCGGCGCCGGGCGTGCCCGACTCGTTGCCGCGCGAGAAGCGGCGGCGCACCGCTTCAAGCTTCTCCGGTGCGATTCCGGGACCATTGTCTTCGACCTCGAGGCGCACGGTCTCGCTATCCTGCGCAATTCGCACGGTAACCTCAGCGCCTTTGCCGGCATAGGCGATGGCGTTGCCCGCAAGATTGCGCAATAGCTCACCGATCAGGAGGGGCTCGGCGCGGATTATTGCTGGTCCATCGCCCTCAAAGCCCAGGTCGATACCAGCCTCGGCGGCTGCGGGGATCAGCTCGCCCGTGATCTCCTGGGCAATTGCGGTAACATCCATCGTAGAGGCGGCCAGGGCCTCCTTGGCCGTTGCCGCATCGATCTTTGCCATCAACAGAAGCTGCGCGAGGATGCGCTCGGCATGCGCAACGGCCTGGTCGCCCTTTAACGCCGAATCTTGCGCTTCAGCCAGCGTTCCCGCACGGGAGGAGAGCGCAAGCTGGGTTCGGATGATTGCAAGCGGCGTGCGCAACTGGTGGCTCGCATTGCCGGTGAAATTCCGCAGCGCTTCAAGGGCCGATTGCAGGCGCACCATGAAGCTGTTCACCGTATCAACCAGCGGCTGAACTTCGCTCGGCACCGCTTGCTCGATGGGATGCAGGTCATCCGGGCTGCGCTCGCCGATCGCGTCCCGCAGCTTGTAGAGCGGGCGGAGCGCCACCGTGACCGAGATCCAGACGATCACAGCCGCTCCGGCAATCATGAAGCCTAGACGAAGCGCCGAGCGAAAGAGAATCGCCTGCGCCAGATGACGGCGAGCAAGTGTCGTTTCCGCTACGGTGACGGCAAAGGGAACCGAGCGGATGCCGGTCGAGGCGGAGCGCTGCAGCGTCGCGACACGGATCGGCTCGCCCTGGAACTTATCGTCGGCGAAGACAGCGCCTTCGCCTTTGGTCTCCTTGATAACCGGAAGCAACTGATAGCCGGTGATGAATTTTCCAGGCGGACCGTCGACACGGTAGAACACCCGGTCCTGAGCGGCGGATGTCAGCATTTCCAGCGCGACATAGGGAATATCCACCTCAAGCGAGCCGTCTTCGGCCACGACCACGCGTTCGGCAATGGCAAGTGCCGAACCGGCGAGGACACGGTCGGAAACGATGTTGGAGGTACCAACCGCCTCCCGATATGTGTCGGCAAGGGCCAGCATGCCGATGATGGCCGTGGAGATGAGCAGCCAGAAGAGCAGCCGGCGCCTGAGCGAATAGGCGGCTTTCATGAAACCTCGGATAGCTTGTCGAGGTAGTAGCCGATGCCGCGCGCGGTTTTTACGGTCAGTCCATGCGGCGCAAGGCGCTTGCGGAGCCGGCTGACATATTGCTCGATCGCATTGGCGGAAATGTCGTCGTCGAAGGCGGTCAGCGACTGTATGATCGCCTCCTTGGCAACGACCTTGCCGGCACGCATGAAGAGGATTTCGAGCAATCCGAGTTCGCGGGCGGGTATGTCAAGCTGTGTGCCGCCAACGGAGAAGGTGCGGGACTTGAGGTCGAATGAAACGCAGCCGTACATCACCGTCGCCGAATGCAAACCGGCCTGGCGTCGGAGCAGCACGCGGACACGTGCCTCGAATTCGCCGATGTCGAAGGGCTTGATGAGGTAATCGTCAGCGCCGAGATCGAGCCCCTTGACCCGCTCCTCCGGCGCTCCCCGTGCGGTCAGAATCAAGACTGCAGCCTGGTTCTGGCGTGCGCGCATGTTGCGCAACACTTCCAGCCCGTCCATTTCCGGCAGGTTGAGGTCAAGGATCACGAGATCGAAATGTTCGGCCGCAATGACCGCATTAGCGGATGCGCCGTCATGGACGACATCCACGGCATGTCCCGTACCGCGCAAGATCGCAGACAGGCCATCGGCCAGGGCGATATTGTCTTCGGTGAGGAGAATGCGCACGGACGGATTCCTGATTATCCAGCAGAGATTAACCCCCGTGGAGGGCGATGTCATCAGCAGCAAGACCCGACGGGTGAAATCATCAGCGCATCAGAGGATTCATATTTGACAATGTTGCTGCAGACGCAAACGACCCGGCCGCATCCGTCGTGCTTGCCCGGCGAGGCGCTGTGATGCATTCTCCCGGCATGAGGAGCCTTCTTGTTCTGCTACTTCTGCTCTGTCCCGGTTTGGCGGCGGCAGACCAGACCTTTTACGCTGCGAAATCCGGCAAGGCCGATGCGCGGGTGCTGACAGTCTATTCGTCGCTCGACGAACCGCTGGCCCAGCCGATGATCCACGGCTTTCAACAGGCCAATCCTGACATAGCTGTACGCTATGAAGACATGCTCACCGGCGAGATCTATGACAGGATCGTGCGGGAGACGGATGCCGGAAAGAAGACGGCGGATTTCGCCTTTTCCTCGGCGATGGACCTGCAGGTGAAGCTTTCCAACGATGGATATGCGCAGGTCAGTAATTTGCCGATGAGCGGGCTGTGGCCGAAATGGGCAAACTGGCGGAACACGGCTTATGCGCTGACCTTCGAGCCGGCGGTCTTCGTCTATCACAAGCCGAGCTTCGCGCATGAGCCGGTGCCAAGTTCGCGGGCGGAATTCGTCGACTATCTGAAGAGCAAAGGCAATGCGGTCTATGGGCGGATAGGCACCTACGACATCGAGCGCTCTGGCGTCGGTTTTCTCTTCATGGCCCGCGATCAGGAGCAGTTCGGGGATATCTGGTCGGTCATCAGGGCGATGGGAGCCGCAGGCGTCAAGCTTTATTCGACGAGTTCGGCAATCCTGGAACGGGTCGCCGATGGCCGCTTCGTGCTTGGTTACAACATCCTCGGCTCGTATGCCGCGGACTGGGCATCTCGCGACCCCAACGTCGGCATCGTGCTGCCGAAAGATTATACCGTCGTGATGTCGAGGATCGGGCTGGTACCGCAGGCGGCGGCTGAACCAGAGCTCGGGCGACTATATCTCTCCTTCTTCATGTCCAAGGAGGGGCAGACGATCATGGCCCGCGAACTGCAGATTCCCGCCGTCAGTCCTGAGGTCGCCGGCGAGAATACGGCGAACACGCTGCAGGAGCTTCTCGGGTCACAGCTCCGGCCCGTTCCGGTCAGTCCGGGCCTGATGGTCTATCTCGACCAGGTCAAGCGCGCGCGGCTCATCGCGCATTGGAACGAGGTGCTGCGGACCCAATAGGCACCGCAGGCTGCACAATTGCGGCAAAAAAGTGCCCGTCGCGGTGGATATGCCGTCGATGTCAGCTAAATGACAGCTTGTTGTGGTGCGTTTTCGGCACTTCTTCTCCGTGGAGGCGGAGAGTTGAAGTTTCGGGAGGAGTTTCCGTCGCTATTGCGGACAAGCATGTCCTTCGCAGGCAACGCTTCCCGATTCCGTTGAAGACATTACGCGGCACTCACCGCGATCATGGAGGACACATCGTGAAGCATACTTTCCTTGCCACGCTTTTCGCAGCCGCCATCGCGCTGCCGGCCTATTCGGCCGACTACACCATAATGGCGCCGGCCGCTCCTGGCGGCGGCTGGGACCAGACGGCCCGTTCGCTGCAGACAGTCCTGCAGCAGGAAGGCATTTCCGGCAATGTTCAGGTTCAGAACATTCCAGGCGCCGGCGGCACCATCGGGCTTGCTCAGTTCACCAGCCAGAACAGCGGCAATCCGAATGCACTGATCGTCGGCGGCTACGTCATGGTCGGCGCAATCCTGACCAACAAGTCGCCCATCACACTGAAGGACGTCACGCCGATCGCACGCCTGACCGGCGAGTATGAGGCAATCGTCGTTCCGGCAGCGTCGGACATCAAGACGCTGGGCGATCTCGTCGCCAAGCTGAAGGCGGAACCGGGTGCGGTGTCCTGGGGCGGCGGTTCGGCAGGCGGCACCGACCATATCGCTGTTGGCCTGATCGCCAAGGCGGCCGGCGTCGATCCGACGAAGATCAACTACGTCGCCTTCTCGGGCGGTGGCGAAGCGCTTGCGGCCATCCTTGGCGGCCAGGTGACGGCGGGCATTTCCGGCTACGGCGAATTCGAATCGCAGATCAAGGCCGGCCAGTTGCGCCTGCTCGCCGTATCGAGCGACAAGCGTATCGAAGGGATCGATGCGCCGACGCTGAAGGAAGCCGGGGTCGACGTCTCCGTGGAAAACTGGCGCATGGTTGCGGCTGCCCCCGGCCTCTCGGCTGATCAGACAGCTGCTATCACCGCCGATTTCGACAAGCTTTCCAAGTCGCCAGCCTGGCAGGAGGTCCTTAAGACCAAGGGCTGGCAGGACAGCTATCTCTCCGGCGACGCCTTCAAGGCGCAGCTTGAGAAGGACGTTGCGGCCACCGAAGGCATTCTCAAAGACATCGGACTGGTTCAATGAGCGTGGGTAAGTCCACTGTGGTCACGAAGCGCCGCCCCGACTGGGCGGCGCTGGTCATCGCCCTCTGTCTTTTATTGGTGGCCGGGGTCATCCTTTGGGACGTCTCGCATATGAGGACGATCGCCCAATATGCGCGCATGGGGCCGGCAACCGCTCCAACGGTCGTAGCACTCGGGCTGATCGGACTCGCAATCTGGACGGCGCTCGAGGCCTGGCGGGGCGACTTTCCCGAGCGCGAGAAGCAGGAACTGCCGCCGGTCGTGTGGATTGTCGCGGGTCTTGCCTGTCAGATGATCTTCTTGCGGATCGCCGGCTTCTCGATCGCGACCGGCCTTCTCTTCGCCCTGACGGCGCGTGGCTTCGGCAAGCGGCAGCTCTGGGTTTCGATCCCCGTCGGCATCGTCATTAGCTTCATCGTCTGGACGATCTTCTCGCAGCTGCTGAAACTGACGCTGCCTGCAGGTCCGCTCGAACATCTGTTCTTCTAGGTGCATTCATCATGAGCACTTTCGAATTCCTGTTCCAGGGTATCCTGGTCGCCATGCAGCCGATGAATCTGCTTTACGCATTGATCGGCGTTACGCTCGGCACCGCCGTTGGCGTCCTGCCGGGCATTGGTCCGGCATTGACGGTGGCGCTTCTGCTGCCGGTTACCTACAAGCTCGATCCGGGCGGATCGCTTATCATGTTCGCCGGCATCTACTACGGCGGCATGTATGGCGGGTCGACGACGTCCATTCTGTTGAATACGCCGGGCGAAAGCGCCTCGATCGTCACCGCCCTCGAAGGCAACAAGATGGCCCGCGCGGGCAGGGGCGGTCCGGCGCTCGCGACCGCCGCCATTGGCTCCTTCGTGGCCGGTCTTATTGCCACGCTTGGGCTTGCCTTCATCGCGCCCTATATCGTCAAGCTCGCGCTGGTTTTCGGTCCGCGTGAATATTTCGCGCTGATGGTTCTCGCCTTCGTCACCGTTTCCTCGGCTTTCGGAGATTCGGCGCTGAGGGGCCTCACCTCGCTCTTCGTCGGCTTTACGCTCGCGATGATCGGCATCGATCTGCAGACTGGCCAGGCTCGCCTCACCTTCGGCATTCCCGATCTGCTCGACGGCGTCGAGGTGACGACGCTCGCCGTTGCGATGTTCGCGATCGGGGAGGCGCTTTATATTGCCGCGCAGGGCAACCACGGCGAAGACACGGTTGAGGCCGTCAAGGGTTCGTTGTGGATGAGTGCGCAGGATTGGGCACGCTCCTGGAAGGCCTGGCTGCGAGGCACACTGATCGGCTTTCCGATCGGCGCCATGCCGGCCGGGGGCGCGGAAATCGGCACCTTCCTTTCCTATGCCGCCGAAAAGCGCCTGACCAAGCATCCCGAAGAGTTCGGCAACGGCGCCATTGAAGGCGTGGCGGGTCCGGAAGCCGCTAACAACGCCTCGGCGGCAGGGACGCTGGTTCCGCTTCTGACCCTTGGTCTGCCGACGACTGCCACAGCCGCAATCATGCTTGCCGGCTTCCAGCAATATGGCCTGCAGCCCGGCCCACTTCTGTTTGCCAATAATCCGCAAATTGTCTGGGGCCTGATCGCCAGCCTTTTGATTGCCAACGCGATGCTGCTGGTGCTGAACCTGCCGCTGATCGGGCTTTGGGTCCGCCTGCTGACCATTCCGAAGCCGTGGCTCTATGCCGGCATCCTGCTGTTTGCGACGCTCGGCACGATCGGCGCTAACCCCTCGGTCTTCGAACTTGGAATGCTGCTCGCCTTCGGCGTGCTCGGTTACATCATGCGGGTGTTCGGCTATCCGATCGCGCCGGCGATCGTCGGATTGATCCTCGGGCCGCTTGCGGAACAGCAGCTGCGCCGCGCGCTGGCCATCAGCCAAGGCGATGTGACGGCGCTTGTCATGTCGCCGATTGCCGCCGGCTTGTTGATCCTTGCGGCTGCCGCATTCCTTGTCCCGCTGATCCTGCGGTTGCGCGGCAGGGGTGAGGTTCTCTCGCAGCTTGCGGCAAGCGAAGACTAGGAAGCAACCCGACGACTCTGTCTTGCGGCCGGCCCCGAAACACGGACCGGCCGCTTGTTTTTGCATGGCTGGCCTGAATTTCCACGACTTGTGGAAAATGTTGCGGTGCACCATATACGGCGTGTCAACAACGAAGCTAAAGCGAGAAAGACAAATGTCCTCCTACCGTAAGTCCGTTCGTGAAGGTTTCTTCGGCCGCGCGTTCGCAGTCATTGGCGCAGCAACTGCTGTAAGCGCCGCATGTGAATCTGGCCGCCGTCCGAAGGCTCAGGACCTCAACGTCCTTGGTATCGATCCGAAGATCTTCGGCCATATCGGCCGCTAACAGCTCGGATCCAATCACACATGAAACAGCCCGCAACCGGTTGGTCGCGGGCTTTATTTTTGCTTGGACGGGCCGCCGCAGCGCACGAAACGCTGCGGGTTTGTGCGTCTCAGGCCTCCACCCGCTTCCTGGCCGGAACATGTGCTTCCGCCTCTGCATGGTCGTCGGGGCCATGGCGCTTGTTATGGCGGATCGAAGACCAGAGCGATATGCCGATCAGGGCTGCGCCGCCGAGACCGGTGATGACCTCTGGAATGTGGAAGAGGGTCTGGACGTACATGATGATCGCAAGGATCAAGATCGCGTAGAACGCGCCGTGTTCCAGGTATCGGTAGTGCGTCAGCGTTCCCTTTTCGACGAGCATGATCGTCATCGAGCGCACGTACATGGCACCGATGCCGAGACCAATGGCGATGATGAAGAGGTTCTGCGTCAGAGCGAAGGCGCCGATGACACCATCGAATGAGAAGCTTGCATCCAGCACCTCCAGATAGATGAACGCTCCGAGACCACCGCGCGCTGCCTCGGTCATCGCCTTCTGTGAAGCATCCAGCAGTCCGCCGATCACCTCGACCGCAAGGAATGTCAGAAGACCGTACATCGCGCTATAGACAAAGGTCGTCGCCTGATCGCCTTCGAGCAGTGAGGCGAAGACGATGATCAGCAGGAGAACGAAGGCGATTTCGATTCCCTTGATCGTCGCGCCGCGGGACATCAGCTTTTCAAGCGAGGCAATCCAATGGACGTCCTTCTCGTGATTGAAGAAGTACGAAAGGCCGACCATCAGGAGAAAAGTTCCGCCGAAGGCTGCGATCGGCAGATGGGCCTCGTGCATGATGCGCGCATATTCACCCGGTTGCCGCGCTGCAAGGATGAGCGCATCGATCGGGCCGATTTTCGCAGCAATCGCGACGATTGCCAGCGGGAAGATGATGCGCATGCCGAAGACGGCAATGACGATACCCCAGGTCAGGAACCGATGCTGCCAGACCGGCGTCATCTCCTTGAGCTTATTGGCGTTGACGATGGCGTTGTCGAATGAGAGGGAAATCTCCAGCACGGCCAGCACCGTGCAGATGAAGAAGACGCTCGCCATGCCGCCGATCGTGCCAGTGGACTGCCAGCCTAATAAAGCGCCCAGCGCAAGCCCGAGAGCCGTTACGATGAAGGCCCAGCGAAAATAGCCGAGCATGGATTTGTTGCGGATGGACTGTTTCATGGCCGCACCTCTTTGGTGCGGGCGTCGATCTTGAATGAGAGTGTGGTTGAGAAGTGCCGCACATCGCAAGGGACATGCGCGCAAGGCATTGTGAGCTTTTTCATGGAATGAAAATCCCGCCGGCTGTCTGCAGGCGGTACCGACATCACGAGAGCGCCGTAAAAACTCTCGCCAGAGGGGCCCGGCACCAGTGTTTATCCGAAGCCGATGCATTTGCATGGGGGGCAACCATGCGCATCGTTTTGGCCGCGGATAAGCCTCTAGGTAGTGAGCTTTCAGGCTCAGTCAAGACGCAGTGAAGCGCGCGGAGATTTTATGGGGAACCTTATGGTCGTTCACCCGTTAGGGCTACGTTCAGGAAAAATCTGCGGCGCAAAAAAGCGATCCCGGCGCAACCAGCGGAGGCGGCAATGCATACGTCAACTCACTCTCCCGACAAACGCACCGAAGCGGCAGACCGCATGAAGCGTGCAAAGCCAAACCGCATGCAGAGGGTGCAGGTGCTACCGCCGCATCACGTGGACCTGACACTGCCACAAACGCCGATGGACGATATCCATGTCCCGGCGCATTGCTCCGGCGCCGACCTCTCGAAGGGCGGTCCTGACGTTGGTGCGGCAGGCAAGCGGCGCCGCTAGATCCAAGGCGGCGGAACAGTTTTTTCTTCTCTAGAACAATGAAAACGGTGAGGTTTTTATGACTGTGAATCTTGTGCCCGAGCACATCTATATGAAACACGAAAGCGAATGGCTGGCTCTCAAGGACGCTTTGGAGAACCGCATCGATCTTAAGAAGCCAGAGACGCAATCCTGGAATATTGCTTCTGACCGCAAGAAAACCTCCAGGCAGAACAACTCCGACGTACAGCCCGTCTGATCTCATCGCCAACATAAGAAACCGCCCGGCACAAATAGGGCGGTTCCTTATAAATCTGCGTCTTCCTTCGGTGGCAGTTGCTCTTGCTTTCCATGCTCTAGCCGCCGCTCAATTATCCCCAGGGCGAACAGGACGCTAACTGCCGCTGCCGTCGCGAAGAACGCGATGGGCCAGTAGCCGAAGCCCATGGCAAGGCCGATCGCGCCGGCGAGCCACATGCCCGCGCCGGTCGTTAGGCCTTTCACTCTGCCTCTGGAAAAAACGATCATTCCAGCGGCCAGGAAGGCGACGCCGGCCGTAACTGCTTCGATGACGCGCAGCGGATCGATGCGAACCTGCTGGTCATTCGCGAAGCCCGGTATGTTGACCGATTCAATGGCAATGATCCCGAAAAGAGCTGCTGCGAGGCTCACCAGAATATGCGTCCGCAAGCCCGCCGGGTGATCGCGCGCTTCACGCTCGAAGCCGATGATGCCGCCGAGAATGATGGCGCCGATGAGCCGCGCGAAGATCACAGGGTACTGGATACGGGACGGAGGAAACATGTCCGCGAAGACCAGTTCCATGGAGGGAGTGCCTTCTTGTGAATAAATTCTTCGCTGGCTAACGTGTTGTGCCGCTATTTGTTCATCGACGTCTCAAAAACGAGAATGCTGGCGCCAAGGCGGGCGGCTCGTGAGCGACGGATGCGCTTCAACGTTGCGTCTGCGTGCCAACCTTTCGGAAAGGATTGGGAGGCGATAATCCGGCCCTCACGGGATTCGGAACAGATGGCTAAGACAGCGACCCGCGGCCGGCGCCGCAAATCATCGGCAAGATCAAGACGCGGCGGCCAGGGCGGTCCCTTGGCCTGGCTCTTCGTCGGTGCCGTTGCCGTGGGCGGCATTGCGCTTTACGACAACTGGAAGAGCGTGCGGCCTATGCTTGCCTCCCGCGTGCCAGATGCGTCGGTGATCACTGCTGCAATCAGGCCGGACGTGCCGAAAGCTACTGTCGGCAACAATGCGCCGCGGCAACAGACTGCTTCGCAGTCGCAGCGCGTCCTGCCGCCTGCCGCCGTTCCGGTTCCTGCTGCTCAACCCGTGAAGCTGGCCTCTGCTGCTGCATCACCGGCATTCTCGGAAAATGCCAGCGGAGCTTTCGGTTATTGCGGGCAGGGACAGCACGTCAATTGTGTCGGAGACGGCGGTACCTTCTGGTACAAGGGCGAGAAGATCCTGATTGCGGATGTGGTGGTGCCGGACGTCGGCGCTGCTCGTTGCGCCGATGAGAGGCGGGCAGGCTTTGCCGCAAAATCGAGGCTGTTGAAGCTTCTGAATGCCGGCCCCTTCGTCATGAACGCGGCAGGCAAGGCTGGCGGGGCCGGTGCGCCGCGCGTCATTTCGCGCAACGGCCTTTCGTTTGGCTCCCAGCTGATGGCCGAGGGGCTTGCCCGCAAACCAGCCGCCAACCCAGGCGGGTGGTGCGCCTGATATAGCGCCTTGAAGGCCCTTATTTCTGCTTGGGGGCTTTGCCGCTGGTGCTGAAACTGCCCGTAAAGGTCGTGTCCTTGCTTTCCGCGGTGCATTCGATCGCGACCGGCTTGCCGCTATAGGGA